>JADLEN010000246.1 GCA_020846105.1 Chitinophagaceae bacterium
GCTACTTTACAGGTTTTGTTTATTTCACCCCGCTTATTGGCGGCTGGCTTGCCGATAGGTATTTAGGACAAAGATTGGCAATTACTATTGGTGGTCTTACAATGATGATGGGGCAATTTGCATTATTTGCTATCAACACCCATCTAGGTTTGTATCTTGGTTTGTTTTTACTCATTATAGGTAACGGTTTTTTCAAGCCAAATATATCTACACTTGTGGGCAGGCTATATGACGAAAAAGACCCTCGCCGCGATAGTGCCTTTTCTATTTTTTATATGGGTATTAATATTGGGGCATTTATAGCACCTTTGGTAATCGGTCTATTCTCTGACAATTTATTTGCTGTCAAAGATGACTCTGGCGCTATCATTACTTACGGTTACAAGTATGGATTTTTAATATCTGGCTTGGGGATGCTTTTAGGACAATTAATTTTCAATACCCAAGCAGCTAAGCACCTTGGCAATATTGGTAAATCGCCAAAAAGCCTTGCCAAAATAGAGCAGGAAAACGACACCAAAGATGCAGGAGCCGACCGTCCTGTGACCCACGAAGACAAACAGAGAATGACTGTAATATTTATTCTTACCGCCTTTGTAATCTTTTTCTGGGCTGGTTTTGAGCAAGCAGGCTCCTCGCTTTCACTTTATACTGATAAATTTATCGACCGTCAAGTGGGCGATTTCTTGATTCCTACGTCTTGGTTTCAATCAGTAAATCCATTGTTTATTGTCGTTCTTGCACCATTATTCAGTATTTTTTGGGTTAGCAAATTGGGCAAAAGAATGAGTACTCCAGTAAAAATGGGTTTAGGTATGATATTGCTTGGCATTGGTTTCTTCTTTATGCTTGGCGCAGTAGCGCAGCGTGGTGGCGATGTACAAGACGAGGCTGTAAAAGCAAGTCTTATTTGGTTGATTATGACCTACTTGCTACATACTATTGGCGAGTTGTGCCTTTCTCCTGTTGGTTTATCTGTGGTTACCAAACTAGCGCATCCCAAATTTGCATCTCTGATGATGGGCGTATGGATGTTGGCTACATTTATTGCTAATATTATGGGTGGCTATCTTGCTTCTTTTGTTGAAGAAATGGGTGCACAAAATATTTTCACCACTATTGCAGGTTTTGTAATCGTGCTTGGTCTAATAATGATTGGACTAAGTAAACCAATTGCCAAAATGATGCACGGAGTAAAATAAAATTCCAACCAAAATAATAATTCCCCAAAAAGGCAGCTAAAAATTTTAGGCTGCCTTTTTGCTTTCTACCACTTCTTAAAAGCTTATTGGTAAATCTATTATAGACAAAGGTTTTACCGCATAAAAAACATACTTTTGCACACTAATTTTAATATACAATGGCAGGATTTACAGTAGCGATAGTAGGGCGTCCAAACGTAGGGAAATCAACCCTTTTCAACAGATTACTAGAACAAAGAAAAGCAATAGTTGACAATATAAGCGGCGTAACACGCGACCGACAATATGGTGTAGCAGACTGGAATGGTAAAACATTTAACGTTATAGATACAGGTGGTTTTGTGTCGCGCAGCGAAGATGTATTCGAAAGAGAAATCAGAAAACAAGTGCTTATTGCCCTTGACGAAGCCGACCTTTTGATGTTTATTGTAGATACCGCCACAGGTATTACTAGCCTAGACGATGACATGGCAGACCTCTTGCGTCGCAGCACCAAACCCGTGTTGCTAGTGGTAAATAAAGTAGATAACAGCACCCGCATGCTCGAAGCCACGGAATTTTATGCAATGGGTTTCGATAAGCTGTTTTTTGTATCTGCAATATCTGGTAGTGGTACTGGTGAATTGCTTGACGAGATAACCGCTCAAATGCCCGACGATGCTGAAATGGCGACACCAAACGTAAAACGAACCATCAAAAAAGTGCGCAAACAGCTTACCGATACCGAGCTAGAAAACGAATGGGAAAATGATGGTGATAATGAAGAAGATCCAGAAGAGTTTTATACCGAAGATTATGACCAAATAGACGAAGAAAACAAGGTAATAGAAATAGATGAGTATGTACCTAAAATAGCCATTATCGGCCAGCCCAATGCAGGTAAATCGACCCTGCTAAACGCACTAACGGGCGAAGAGCGCACCATTGTGAGCAATATACCAGGTACCACAAGAGATAGTATCCATACGCATTATAAGCTTTTTGGTAAAGAATTTGTACTTATAGACACTGCAGGCTTGCGCAAAAAGAAAAACGTTCATGAAAACCTTGAATTCTACTCAGTAATACGCGCTATACGTGCTATGGACGAGGCCGATATCTGCCTGATGGTAATAGATGCCCTTAATGGAATTACCATGCAAGACATCAACATTTTCAGCCTTGCAGCACGTAAGGGAAAAGGTATTGAAGTGCTTGTAAATAAATGGGATGCTTTTGAAAAAGAAACCAACACAGCACGCGATTATGAGCAGAAAATAAAAGAAAAATTAGCACCGTTCAACGATGTGCCTGTTGTCTTTATTTCTGCAATGGACAAAACAAGGATTTTTCAAGCAATGGAAAAAACCATTGAAGTACACGAAAACCTTAAACGCAGAATACAAACTTCAAAACTCAATGAAACAATGCTCAAAGAAATTCAACGTTTCCCGCCGCCAATGAGCCGTGGACACAATGTGAGCATCAAGTTTGTGCGTCAGCTACCCACCAAAACACCGTCTTTTGCTTGCTACGCCAACTATCCCGAAGCGCTGAGTAATGCTTACCGCAATTTTATTGAAAATAAACTTCGTGGACATTACAAATTTTCGGGCGTGCCATTGCGCATTTATTTTAGAAAAAAATAGTAAAAAATTATACTTGTGAGAAGCAAAACCCTCAAAAAAAACAAAGTCAATATCATTACACTCGGTTGCTCTAAAAACCTTGTAGATAGTGAAGTGCTGAGTGGACAATTAGCTGCCAACGATATTGCCGTAGTACACGAAAACAGCAAAAAAGACCACAATATTGTTGTGGTAAATACTTGCGGATTTATAGACAAAGCCAAAGAAGAAAGTATCAATACCATACTTGAGCAACTAGAACTTAAAGAAAAAGGCAAGCTAGATAAAGTATATGTCACTGGCTGCCTTAGCGAACGCTACAAAGGCGACCTTTCTAAAGAAATAGCCAATGTAGATGCGTGGTTTGGCACTATGGAGCTGCCCATGCTGCTCAAAGAATTGGAAGCAGATTACAAATCAGAATTGGTGGGCGAGCGACTTTTGGCTACGCCAAAGCATTATGCCTACCTCAAAATATCCGAAGGTTGCAACCGCACTTGCTCTTTCTGCGCCATACCGCTTATGCGCGGTGGCCACGTGAGCAAGACCATCGAAGAGATAATTACCGAAGCCAAAAAACTGGTATCAATGGGCGTAAAAGAGATAATGCTCATAGCCCAAGAGCTTACCTACTACGGACTAGATATTTACAAAAAACGCGCCCTACCCGACCTACTAAAACACCTGAGCGACATAAAAGGCTTGCATTGGATACGCCTGCATTATGCATACCCATCCAAGTTTCCGTTAGAGATATTGGACGTTATGCGTGAGCGCGACAATATTTGCAACTACCTAGACATGCCTTTGCAGCACATTACCGACAATATGCTGAAAGCCATGAAACGCCAACAAGACAAGCAAGAAATGCTAGACCTATTAGACGCAGTGCGCGAGCGTGTGCCTGGGATAGCCTTGCGCACCACGCTTATTGCAGGTTTCCCCGGCGAAACCCGTGATGACGTTGAGGAGGTAAAAGCTTTCTTAGAGCAACAACGTTTCGACCGTGTGGGCATTTTTACCTATTCGCACGAAGAAAATACCAGCGCTTACGACCTTATTGACGATGTGCCTGCCGACGAAAAAGAAAAACGTGCACAAGAAATAATGGAAGTGCAGCAAGAGATTTCTTACGAAAAAAACCAAGAATTCATAGGCCGTACCCTTAAAGTATTGGTAGATAAAAAAGAATCTGGCCGCTACCTAGGCCGTACCGAATACGACTCTGTGGACGTGGACAATGAAGTGATCGTAAACAGTGATAAAGCCATTAAAATTGGTGAATTTGTAAATGTAAAAATTGATAAAGCCTACGATTTCGACCTTGAAGGAACCGTGGTAGCATCTTAATAAAACGAGCCCTTTTATGTACAAACCAGCCCTCCTACTCGGATTCGTATTTGCAGCACTCAGCGTAGTTGTTGGTGCATTTGCCGCCCACGCCCTCAAACCCATGATGGAGCTCAGCCAGCAAAATACCTTCGAGACAGGGGTACGCTACCAAGTGTACCACAGCTTTGCACTTATAGCCATAGGCTTGCTCAGCGCGCATATCAGCAATAGCCATATCCAATACGCTACCCTATTTTTTACCCTTGGCATTCTATGTTTTAGCGGCTCGCTTTATGCGCTTTCGCTATTGCAAATGAACGGTATTGTGGGCCTCAAAGGTGTCGGTATCATAACCCCGATAGGTGGCGTTTTTTTTATTATTGGTTGGGTAATGAGCGTATTGGCAGTAGTGAAGGGATAAATATACTTTGCCAATAGCAATACTTTAGTAGTAGGATTGAAATATAAAGCCAAACATAGCGCTATTCATATTAAATGAAAGTTATTTAAATCAGATTGTTAGCAACAATACCTTGCGATAACCTTTCAAGCTTCAATTTTGGTATTTGTATTTCATTTTTTTTCACTAATGTACTCATTATCAAGCTCCCTGCAACTTTGGGGCGAGCTTGCTATTTGCGAGCAAGCTACATGCGCCCTCGTTACGTCTTTGCTATTTAGTAGCAAGTCCTAGGCGACACCGCAATATCCTTGCTCGCAAATAGCAAGCCCCAAGTACACGCGTTTACGCTTTACTCCCCACTAGCAGGTCTTGTACACCCTTGCTACACCCTTGCTCGCATCTAGCAAGTATCATGAATCATAACGGCACACATGCTCGTAAGTAGCACAGGCCAGGCTACACCGTTTTGGCCCTGCTAGTAACTAGCAGGCCTGCCGCTCATTTATATTAATTATACATTTTTTTTGAAGGTCGGCTTCATCGTCGTTGTTAGGCTTTGGTTGGCGTCGCACCGTCAGGGTTCATCATTTCTTTGGGCTTTGCTTTATATACACAGGCACACAATATTTATTGTTATCATCTTCCAAAAAAACACCACAATTCAAAGATAAATTAACATCATCTAGCATTAAAATGGGACAAAACCATCCAAAAACACACTTGCGATAAAAATAATTATACTATTTTTTTATCCTTATGTTTGCCCAAACAAACAAAGCTAGCCATATTATTAAAAACCATAAAACTTATCAAAAGCTGCGACAATACACATTTACAAAAGACAAGCAATGTGCTAGGCAAGACAAACAACACAGAATTACGCAATACTACAAGTAGTCCTAAAATACATTTCCTGCCAAACAGATTATAATATTGTTTTGTTTTCACAGAATTAACCCTATTTTTATCAGCTAATTAACAAAGTGAAAACAAAACAAAAAATTCCTTTATGAAAAAACTTAAAACTTTCTGCAAACTAGGCATTTCCATACTTTTTGTCTTAGGCTTGGCGCAGCACACAGCACTGGCACAAGTATCTGTAGCAGCAACAGCCGGTACTGCTACGGGTAGCTATACCACACTCAATGCAGTTTTTTCAGCCATTAATGCCGGCACACACCAAGGCGAGGTTACCATCACCATCACAGCCAACACTACCGAGCCAGCCACGCCTATACCGCTATTAAGGTCGGGCACAGGGTCTTCTAGTTTTTCAAGAATAGTAATAAAACCTTCAGGCGATCGTATTATCAACTCGGCCACCACACCTGTTACCAACCGTAGCGTTATTGAGCTTGTGGGTGCGGATAATGTTACAATTGATGGCGATGACCCTGCCACACCCGGTGTGCGCAACCTTACCATACAGTGCGCATCCTCTACCCTAGCGGGTGTGGGCGCCATCCGTCTAGCATCCAACTCTACAGCAGGTGCAGATGGAGCAGATAACGATACTGTGATGAACTGTATTCTTATAGGCCCAAGAAGTAGTGCTACGGCTACTACTATAAACTATGGTATTTGTTTTTCTACAGGCACTACAGCTACTACCACTGGTGCTTACAAAAATCAGAATGCTGTAATAATGAATAATGAAATTAAAAAATTCTATTACGGTTTGTTCTTAACAGGGGCTAGCTCCACATACCCAAATATTGGTACTAAAGTTTTGAACAATATCATTGGCACCGATGTTACAGCAGATAATGTTTATGGCCGAGGAATATATATGAGCTATAGCTCTAGCAACACATCTTCTAGTTCAGACAATGCCGAAATTAGTGGCAACGATATTAGAGTGGGTAGCTATACCACTACTGGCTATAGTCTTACCATTTCTGGAATAGAATTAACAAGCTACACTGCGGGTACTAAGATTCTGAACAACAATATTCATGACATCAACCAACCACTCAACTCTACTAGCTATGGTGCTTATGGCATTTCCATTATCAGTAGTGCTCATACCAATGGCATTGTAATAGCAAACAACTTTATCCGTAACATTAGCAATGCTGGTGCTCAAACGGCAATACCTACTACGGGCATGGCTGCAGGTATCTACATTACATCTGGCGGTACAGACTTCGAACTTAAGCACAATACTATTGTAATGGGTAGCCAAACAAACACAAGCACCACCAAGTCATCTGCTTGTATCACAATGGGTTCAACTGTTAAGTTCTCGAAAATACTCAACAACATATTCATCAATTTGCACAGTAGTAGCAATGCCTATGGTATTTACAGCACAGCCATTACCAATTTCAATGACGGCAATGTCAATAACAACAACTATTATCTTTCTTATGCCTCTGCCAAAGTTGGTTTTTACAACTCACTTGCAAGAGCCTCATTACTTGCTTGGCAATTAGGCGCACTTAAAGATAACCTTTCGGTAAACGAAAACACTACCTTTACCTCTGCTACAGATTTACACATTCCTGCTGGCACTTTCTCTCTTTGCGAGTCGGGCGGGGCTACCACCACCATTACTGGCACTACCAAAGATTATGACAATGAAACAAGACCAGGCACTAGCACTTACGGTTTTGGCACGCGCCCAGATATAGGTGCCGATGAGTTTAACGGCCGCGTAAACTATACTTGTACCACGCCTGCACCTGGCAACACCAGCATCACACCTTCCTCTATTTGTCTTGGCGAGTCTGTCAAGCTTTATTTATCTTCTACTGTTGGTGGTACAGGTATTACGTATCAATGGCAATCTTCTAATGATGGTACCACTTACACCGATATTCCAGGTGCCGTATTTAGCGAGTGGATACTAACCCCCACAACCTATACCTATTACAAATGCAAGGTTACTTGTGTAAATGGCCCTACAACTACTACCTCTACACCGCTACAAATAACTTATAATAACAATGTAGTGACTACTACAGGTGCACAAAGATGTGGTAGTGGCCGAGTAACTCTTGCCGCTACAGGCTCTGCTGGCACCACACTACGCTGGTACGATGCTGCAACATCAGGTACTTTATTAGGTACAGGTGGTTCTCTGCTTACACCCACTATTGGTGGCACTACCGATTTTTATGTAGATGCCGGCATAGCCACTACCGAAACCCGCAACACCAACCACACTGGAAAGACTACATGGGAATATGGCGAGCCCGTTTCTCCTTTTTCTGGCTATTATTTGTCTTGCCGCACCCAATACGTTATTCTCGCTTCTGATTTGCAAAAAACTGGCTTTATTGCTGGCAACTTCAACTCTATAGGCTTATTTGTTTTAAGCAACTATACCAGTGATTATTATGAAAATTTCACTATCAAAATGGCACAAACCTCAGCCACAGATTTAAGTGGTGGTTTTTTATCTCCTTCCTTTACTACTGTTTGGGGCGCTACAGATTATTATGTCAATAGTGGCGATAATACCTTTACCTTCTCTAGTGGTTTCACTTGGGATGGTACTTCCAATATCGTTGTACAAATGTGCTTCGACAATACAAGCTCTTATTACCCTTGGGAAGCTTATGTACGATCAATAAATATGCCCTACCAAGCTTCTTACCAATCTTTTAGCGACTATGACGACCAATGCAGTGTTGGCTACGGAGACTATGAGTATGGCGACTATTACATCCCAGATTTCACATTCAACGGTGTCACCGTTTGTGCTGGCCCGCGCAAAGCCGTTACTGCTACCGTAAATCCGTTACCTGCCACCAACATCAGCCCAGCCACAGGCCCAGTAGCAGTCTGCAACCTCGATGCTAAAACCTTTACCACCACCAGCGTAGGCAACCTACAATGGCGCAATGCTAGCGGGCCTATCTCTGGCGCCACATCTAGTAGCTATAGCACAGGCACAGCAGGCAGCTACAGTGTAGTGGTTACCAACCCCACCACAGGTTGCAAAGACAGTTCCGCGGCCGTTACCCTCAATATTGTACCAAGACCATCCGTGTCTATCACACCAAGCACTGTTACCAATATCTGTACAGACTCTTCTATAATGCTCAAAAGCACCTATACAGGCACAGGCCTTAGCTTTATGTGGTACAAAGACAATGTGCTTATCACCGGTGCTAGTGCAGACTCTTTGCGCATATCCGATGCAGGTGCCTATACACTTGCTGCCATTGCCGCATCTTGTGCCGATACCAGCAATGCCAGCACACTCAACCTTATTCCACTACCCACAGCTACCTTCGACATCTCTGATACCATAAAAGCCATATGCGCAGGCCGCCCTGTAGAGCTAGAAGCACTAGCCATACCCACAGGCTACAGCTACCAATGGCTAAGAGACGATGTAGTAATACCAGGAGCTACTAGCCGCAAATACATTGCTAGCAACGTCGGCGTATATCAAATACGCATCACCGACAACAACAATTGCCGCAACCTATCAGATACCATCAGTGTTGTAGTGTCGCCACTAGGCACACCATCCATCACCCCCAACGTAGCCAACATTTGCGAAGGCACTACCCTACTACTCATAGGTAGTGGCGGCGCATACGCCACCTATTACGAGTGGCAAAACGCTGGCGTCATACTGCCAGACACTACAGACAAGCTACGTGTATCTACCCCAGGTGTATACTCCGTTACCGTTCGCGATATCTACAACTGTGTTGCCAAGTCTACCCAATCCATCGTATCGGTATACCCAATGCCTAGCAAGCCAGACATCGTAGAAACACCCGGAATGCTCAGCACCAAGCTAGCCTACAGCAGCTACCAATGGTACCGCAACGGCAAAGCAATTGCAGGCGCCACCAACCGCAACTTCTTCATCACCTTCGACGGCAAATACTCTGTAACCGTAACCAACGCCGCAGAATGCAGCAACTACTCCGACACACTCGTGCTCCAAAATCTATCCATAGACCACAGCCGTACCGCCACCGCAGTAGCCATACACCTTTACCCCAACCCTACTAGCCACATCATAAACATAGATGCGCCAATAGTAGTAAACGCTACCATCACCGACATGCAAGGCCGCCGCATAGCCACCTACACTGCCACCAAGCAGATAGACCTACAAAGCTTTGCAGACGGCACCTACCTCATAGCCATCACAGACAGCGAGGGTAGCCTCTTACAAACCAACAGAGTAGTAAAACACAGCAACTAAACTACTAAATACTAAACACTAACACAGCGCCCGTCTATTCTTAGATGGGCGCTTTATTTATGCCTATTGTGTAGCTTTTGGGCGGTTAAGCTATTCCTTACTATTAGGCTTTGGGGCTCCAGCTATCCACTACTACTCCGCCACAAGGCCGCCGCCGCAAAGGCTTCAGCGGGGTAGCCGCTGCTATCTGGCGCAGGCTCAGCTTTTGTCTTGCTATGGGGCTTTGCCGGCCGCGTAGGCACAGCACTACAACAGCTGCAAAGTATAAGCACCATCTTGCACCGCAGACAGGTTTTGCACTTTCAGAAACCGATGCATAGCCACATCGCCAAGGTCTGCCGCCAAAAAATGCAACTCAGCCATAGGCGCTACCCGCACCACAGGCTGCCCTACAGCTGCCTGTGCAGTAGCACCTAGCCAAAACACCAGCTCGGTGCCACCACGGTTCACGATACGCAGCGCATCGCCAGGCAAGAAAGTGTGGGTAAGCACCAAGCGGCTCATACCTGCTTTGATACCACGTTGGTAGCGGCTCTGCTCGTGGCGGCGTATGGTTTTGGTATCGAAAAAGGTGGCCACACTTTGCGGGCGACCCTTGTAATACCTCATGAGTGCACCTAGCACAGCATACAGCTCTGTACACACCGCCACACGCGCATGCTCTACGGCAGTACTGTACTGTTTGGTACTGCTTTTGTTTTGCAATTGCTGGCCATTGGCTATTTGTAGCTTGTCGTAAAAGGCAGCAACATCTTGCAGCGTGGCAGCTAGTGCAGGTATGGCTTGCAGCATTAGTACTAGTGCGCCTACCGATGATATAATATCGCCTTGGCTACCTTTTTGGAAAGGCACACGCCTATACGGTAGCAGGCGTATATACTCCATGCTGCGCTGCCTGTATAGCTGCTGTATCTGTATGTCCCATTCTTGTATTTTGCTATTGCGTAGCTCTTTTAGCAGGCGCTGTAGGCTAATGGTACGGCTTTTTTGTTTGCCTTTTTGCCCAGCCCAGTCTAGGTAGGCTTGGCCATAGGCTTGCACAAATGGTTGTAGCTCGGCGTGTAGTGTGGCAAAAAAGGGATTGGATATTTGCCCATGCAATGCAATGAGCGTATGGTGTGCTATTTTCTGGCAGTTGCGGTAAGAGTTTACCGTGCTGCTTTCGAAACTGTTTTGTAAATATATCCAAGTGCGCATGGCTGGCAATTTTTTATTTGTAGGTAAAAATGATTTGATAATAGCTAGCGCCAAAGAGGCTATGGTATAAAAATAACCATTTGAGCTGCATTGTATTGCTACAAAGATATAAAATTAGTTGTTTTAGTAGGTTTGTGTTTTTACAAACTAGCTAAATCTAGCGATTGAGTAGGTTTGTGTTTTTACAAACTATTTAAATCTAACGATTGAGTAGGTTTGTGTTTTTACAAACTAGCTAAATCTAACGATTGAGTATGTTTGTGTTTTTACAAACTAGCTAAATCTAACGATTGAGTAGGTTTGTGTTTTTACAAACTAGTTAAATCTAGTGATTGAGTAAGTTTGTGTTTTTACAA
>JADLEN010000247.1 GCA_020846105.1 Chitinophagaceae bacterium
ATTATTTTGCTTGTTTTCATATAACTGCTCGATTCTAAGGCAGCTTTCTCGTAGGTCCAATCTTCGTTGTTATTAAATTTTACACCAGGAAAATTGTGCTGTGCGTAAAATAAATAAGAACCAATAGCGCAAGTAAGTGTAAACGGAATGAGAATAGTAAATAAATAAGTTTCAGGACCAAGAAAGGTATAGACAAAAACTGAAAGTGCTACGTGCAAGATAAGCGCAACTAATGAATCCCAATGTTTTTTTGGGGTACTGGCAAAAGAGGCAATGCACATACCGAAAATGAAAATGGTAAAATAACCGAGCATAATAACCAATGGATGGCGAATGGCCAAATAGCCAAAGCGCTCAAGCTTGCTCATCGATGCAAATTTCTTTTTTGTAGCAATGGGGTAAGAGCCAATACTAGCGCTGTAGGTTTTAGAATTGTGCTTGTGGTGGTGGTCGTGCGAGCGTTTCCAGATACTAGCTGGGGTGAGCATAAACAAGCCATATGCCGACATAATAACCTTTGCGACGCGCGATTTGTTGAGAATGGCATGGTGCTCAAAATCATGATAAATCATAAAAAAGCGCATCATAAGTAGCGACATTAGCACACTAAAACCCAAGCGTACGGCTATATATTGTGTGTAAAATTGCCCGTAAATAGTGCCCGCAGCAGCGGTCAAAAATAAGACAAGTGTTGTGAGCAATACAATCCAACTTCTTGTGCGGTCTTCTTGAGCATAAGGTTTTGTGGCGAGTATTAGTTCTTTTCCTGTTAGCATTTTTATATTCTATATCTAAATTTGGTTACTAAAATTATTTCTTTTTATGTTTCCAGCGGCGATGTGTCCAAAGCCATGTTTCTGGTTGTTTTAATATTTCATTTTCTAAGAGTAGTGTGTGTGCCTCTGTAAAAGCGCCTTCTCTTGTAAAGGTTTCTGGTCTTAAAATTCCTTTTTCATTCACACACAATTCGTAGTAGCCTCTTTTTATTTTTTTTACCGACACAAACATGGCTAATCTATTCATCTTCAATGCTATTTTTTCGGCACCCAAAAACACTGGGGTTTCTTGGTGCAAAAATTGCAGCCAATGAGCAGATTGTGGTTGTGGCGTTTGATCGGCAATAAAAGCAGTCGCACTCAATTCATTTTTGTTGCGCATCATGCTTTTAAATGTATCTTTCATTGGTATCAGTTTTGTACCAAAACGAGTACGCATTTTATACATCAATTTATCAAAATGCCGATTGCCCAGCGGGTGATAAATTACATACAACTGATGTGGGGCTACAATGCTAAATGTATTCCCTGCCCATTCCCAATTGCCTTGATGCCCCATTACCAACAATATACTCTTGCCTTCGGTGGCCAATTTATTTAAAAGAACTACAGACTCCTTGCTTATGCTGCAATGCCTAAGCATAGCGTCTTTACTTATTGTCAGTGTTTTGAGGGTCTCCAAAAACAAGTCACAAAAGTACCGATAGAATTGTTTCTGAAGTATAGATAATTCTAATTCGGTTTTTTGTGGAAATGAATTCCTCAAATTATGCATCACCACTTTTTTGCGATATCCAATTATGTGGTACAGCACAACATAAAAAATGTCTGATACAAAATATAATATCGGGAATGGCATTACCGATATTATATAGATAAACGGCAAGCTGATATAATAGAGTATCGTGTTTATTAGCGCTGTATTTAAAACAAATGGTTAAAGCAATGAACTAAAGGTTAACCTTTGATAAAGATTAATCACTAGCAAACGACAAAAATACTCTTTATTTTTAAAAGTAAAAGCCAAGTTTTTATGATAATAGTCACTCCTTGTTTTTCGGGTATCTCAGACCATTCATTTTGCCTATTTGTAGGCTATTATTTCTTAGCTACTACAGCTTCCTTTGTTTTTAAAGTTTAAATGCTATATTTGCCAACTTATTTTTTTAACATAATACTATTGTTTTAACCCCTTAAGACCTATGCAATTAAAAGGTTTGGTAAAATTCTTTACCGTAGCGCTTATCCTTATTTCGCTGTACCAACTGTCTTTTACCTTCATTGTGAACAATGTAGAGAGTAAAGCCAAAGCTAATGCTCGTAGCTATGTACTGGCTACACAGCCAGATTTGGCCAACAACTCTGACGATCAAAAGAGAGCCATCGAAAACCGTTTCGATCAAATAACTGATAGCCTGCAAGGCGAAACAGTTTTCAATGCCCTGGTGAAAAAATATACCTACCAAGAAGCAAAAGACCAAGAAATCAACCTTGGCCTTGACTTGCAAGGTGGTATGAATGTAACGCTAGAAGTAGGCCTTGATGGTCTTGTGCGCTCTATGAGCAACAACCCTAAAGACCCTGCGCTCAACAAAGCTATCAACGATGCCAACATCTTGAAAGCCAATTCAGACGCAGATTTTATCAAACTTTTTGGCGAAGCTTACCAAAAAAACAACGGTGGCAATCTTGCTGCCCTGTTTACCAAGCCTTCTGAAAAAGAAATTACAATCAATTCTACCGCCGACCAAGTTTTGGCTAAGATTCGTAAAGAGTCAGACGATGCTATTGACCGTACCTACCACGTTATCCAAACCCGTATAGACAAGTTTGGTGTGGCCAACCCCAATGTCAATCTCGACAAACGTAAAGGTATAATTTCTGTAGAGCTTGCAGGTGTGCGCAACCCAGAGCGTGTGCGTACTTTCTTACAATCTACTGCACGTCTTCAGTTTTGGTCTGTGGCTATCCCAGACCGCAATTTTAGCGATGCTTTGCTCAAGGCCGATGAAGCACTTGCTGCTCACCTAGCTGGCGTGCCCGTTGCTGTACCTACCGATACTACTGTAGCGGCTACTACTGCTACTGTAACCGACACTACAACTGTTGCCGCTGCTACTAGCGCTACAGACACTAACAGTCTTTCTTCTTTAATGGCTGGCAATACCGATGCAGGCAGCGATACTTCCAAGCTAGCTTTGGCTAGCAAAAAGAATCCATTGCTTTCCTTGATAGGCGGCGCTAGCGCTGGCAACCCTGCCTTTGCCTATATAGAAAAGAAAAACGTTAAGAAATTCATGGACTACCTAGAGCTTGATGTTGTGAAAAGCAAATTGCCCAATAACATCAAAATACTTGTAGAAGCTGAGAACGGTAAAAACAAAT
>JADLEN010000248.1 GCA_020846105.1 Chitinophagaceae bacterium
AACCCGCTTCCGAGCGCTACTATCATACACTTGCCTTTGTTGTCGCGCAACGATTTAGAGCGCTACGAGGGTATGCTTGTACACTTTGCAGATACACTCACTGTCACCGACAATAATAATTTAGGTAAGTATGGCGAGCTTACGCTTTCGGCAAAAGGAAATGTGTACCAACCAACACAAATTACCGACCCCAATGATAGCATTGCCACGGGCACCAATGCTAGCGGCACCAGCAATATTGCAGCCATTCAAGCACATATTACGAGCAACGACTTGCGCAGTATATTGCTAGACGATGGCCGTACTATTTCCATGACCACCCTACCCTATATCAATACAGACAATACTTTAAGAGTTGGCAGCACTATCGATAGCCTGTGGGGTATAATGGGCTTTGCTTACGACCAGTATCGCTTGCAACCAACTGCGGTAGCTGCTGTAAAAATTAAACACCAACCAAGGCCTACCGTACCCGATGTAGGAGCTGCAGCCAATATTAAGGTAGCAAGTTTTAATGTCCTCAATTTTTTTAACGGCGATGGTTTTGGTGGTGGCTTCCCAACAACTAGGGGTGCCAGTTCACTTGTAGAATTTGCGCGCCAGCGCGATAAAATTATCAATGCAATTCTAGCAATTGATGCCGATATTGTAGGTCTTATAGAGATAGAAAATGATGGTGTAAAAAGCAGCTCGGCTATACAAAATTTAGTAAACGGGCTTAATGCCTATTTGGGTGCAGGTACATACGCTATAGTGCAAGACGGCGATTCTATACAATCATTTAATACCGATGAAATCCGTTGCGGCATTATTTACAAAACAGCAATTGTAGACACTATAGGTGCAGCAATTATAGCCTCTGACTCTATTTTTAATCGGCCACCATTGGCTCAAACTTTCAAGGTGCGCAGTAGCGATTCTGTTTTCACGTTTATCATCAACCACTTCAAAGCGAAAGGATGTACAAGTAGTAAGCTGCTAGACAAAGACCAAAATGACGGCCAAAGCTGCTACAACGATACGCGTAAATAGCAAGCTGCAGCATTGGTTTATTTTATAAACAACACAATAATACCAAGTGCCAAATCAGATAAGGTATTGAGTATGGGCGATTATAATTCGTACTTCGAAGAAGACCCATTGGATACTATTCGCAACAGTGGTTTCCTTATTTTGAGTAAGCCCGAGAGTTATTCTTATTTATACCAAGGGCAGCTAGGCAGCCTAGACAATGCTTTTGTAAATAACAGCTTCTTGCCATTTGTTACAGGTATTGCCAAATGGAATATCAATTCTGTAGAACCAAGCTATCTAGATTATGAAGATGATATAAATGATGGCGGTGGCGACCAAGTGAATTTTTGGG
The DNA here is from genome assembly GCA_020846105.1 of Chitinophagaceae bacterium. Classification (GTDB taxonomy): domain Bacteria; phylum Bacteroidota; class Bacteroidia; order Chitinophagales; family Chitinophagaceae; genus Rurimicrobium. The sequence goes on from JADLEN010000248.1 coordinate 1,367, forward strand.
GTTTTCTGTACAATGATGGCCCATACCGCTGCTCAGACCACGACCCTGTTCTCGTAGGTTTGCAACTGGGCAAAAAGCTAAGTGCACCTGTGCTAAATATCGAACCTAAAGCCGATTTCGAACTATACCCTAATCCTAGCCGATCTGTTTTACTCCTGTCTAAAACAGATGGTAATAAGGCAAGTGTTTTACTAATGAATGCAATGGGGCAGCAGCTTCAAAATTGGGATTGGCTAGGCAAAAACACACAGATTAATACAGAATATCTACCTTCAGGTTTGTATTTTGTAAAAGTTTTAAGCACAGGAAAAAGCTATCCTGTAAAGCGTTTTGTGAAAGAATAGCATTTGCCATAAAATAAAGGAGCTATTTTGAGTAGCTCCTTTATTTTATCTTATTGGATTGAAAAGTTATCTAATATTTCAGCACTAGCGTATTTGCAATCATATCGTGAAGGCATTGTTTTTTATCGCTCCAAAGCATCATTAAGTAGCCAATAAGTAAAATAAGCATTGATAAATATGCAGCGAAAAACCTGCCAATTGCATTGAGCAATGATATGCGTTCACCATTGGTGTCTGTAACTTTTATATTCATTGCCTGCTTGCCATAGGTGCCTTGTTTGGTAGACGAATTGAGCACTGCAGCATAAGTTGCAGCAATGGCTACTCTTAACAATGAGGTAATCATCGCAGGCTCAACAAAACTATCCGTCATCAAAAATGCCAAAACAGCAAACAAGGCTCCTACTATCAAGGAGTCGATAAGTGTGGCGGCAAACCGCTCCCAAAAAGTAGCATACACAATTGGGCTTTCTTCAAAAATATTAATTACTTCTTCCTGCATCGTTTTTTTTTTGTTGTTTTAAGTAAAAAAATTAATTACAAGCTACGCCCATATATACAGTGATTGAAATGCTGTTGATCAATCGTAACTACGTTAGGTAGCAAGCCCCAAAGGTTAAAGGAAAATTTGGTAAACAAGCCAATACTTTTTTCATTACTCGAAATAATAATGGCTATCATATTGGTATATCCCAGCTCCTTTGCTTCTGCTAACAATTGTTGCATAAGTGCAGTACCTAAGCCTCTGCCGGTGTGGTTTTCGTCAAAGTACAGACTTACTTCGGTAACGTATTTCAATGCGTCTCTACCCTCTCGGTAAGCACTTAGGCTGCCCCAACCTACAAGTTCGTCATTTTTTATAGCTACAAATATGGGGTACTGCTCTGGCTTATGCTGGTCAAACCAATCCTGCTTATCGGCAACATTTTGGAGTTTCAGGTCGGCTGTCATGCCTTTTTTCGAAATGGCTTGGTTGTAAATAGCTACGATACGTGGCAAATCGCTAAGCTGTGCCGGGCGGATGGTTATAGACATAATGGATTATAGGATTTTGGATTTTAAAAAAATGCACCTGCAATATAGTCAATCAATACCATCTACAAGTGCTTGCCTTTGTTTATTTATTAAAAACATTCATTGTGTTGCTAAGCCCT
>JADLEN010000249.1 GCA_020846105.1 Chitinophagaceae bacterium
AAAAAACCCGAGCTTTGAAAAGTATAGTAAATGTCCAGATGGTGGTAATCAAATTCGCTACGCAAATAATTGGAGTGACTTAATTGATTCTGCATTTAGTTACGGTTCTGAATACCTCAATACTTGCTCAAACTTTTTGGCAGATGTAGCACTTCATGTGCCATCAAATGTTGGGTTCTATCAAAATCCGCATTCAGGAAATGGTTTTGCGTTAGGTAATTTTTATTATGATAAGACTTCTCCATTTCCTCCAAGCCCTTTACCTATTAACTATAGAGACTATATACAAGGACGTCTAATATCTAAATTAATTGCTGGAAAAACTTATTGTGCCAGTTTTTGGATCAATTATATTGAGTGCTCTGGTTATGCGCACAATAAAATGGGTGCTTATCTAGATGACGGAAAAATTAATGGTCTTTCAACAACACCTGGAAGTGAGATAACAACAATAATACCACAAGTTTATACCGACTCTATAATTAAGGATACATTAAATTGGACAAAAATAGAAGGTAGTTTTTTAGCAACGGGAAACGAAAACTATATTTCAATAGGTTTATTCTTCAATAACTCTGCAATTTCAAAGATTCTAACTAATTATTGTTCTGCGAGCACTCAGTACTCAGCATACCTTATTGACGATGTATCTGTAATACCAATAGACCTCGCTGCTGATGCTGGCAAAGACACTTGGGTAGAGGTGGGTAAACAAGTGCAAATAGGTCGTGTTGGCGATACCACCGCAGAGGGTTTAGATTGTAAATGGTACCATAAAGGAACATTGATTGATAGTGGAGCAATTATCACTGTAAATGCTGCTAGCAGCATCAACCAAATAGATACTTATGTAGTGGTACAAAATGTGTGTGGTAATATCACAAGAGATACCATGCTGCTAAAGACAGTGGGCTTGGGTATTCCCCTCCTTGGAGGGGTTAGGGGTGGGTTTACTATTTATCCTAATCCTAGTACAGGAGTTATTACAATCAGCCCTCACACTGTCATTCCGCAGGAATCTATACATGCTACTCTATATGATTTATTGGGTCGTGTGGTGCATCAGCAGAAACTATCTTTCAACAACAAAGAAGCAGTCTTAAAACTACATCTACCCAGCGCTACTTATATCTTAGAATTGAGCAACGAAGAAGGAACGGTGCAGCGAGAAAGAGTGGTGATAAAATAAGGATTACCGAATTAAAGCAATGAAAAAAGCCTCGTAAAATATATTTTACGAGGCTTTTTTTGACAACTAATAAACGTTATTAATTCTTTATAAATTGTACTGTCGCTTTTTGACCATTTTCTGTAATCATTTGCATTAAATAATTGCCAGTAGCCAATGTGCTGATGTTGATGTTTTGAACCTTGTCTGTGGTAGTAATTTGTTTTACCAAGCTACCGTTGAAGCTGTAGATATTGATGCTAGTGCCTATTGGGGCATTGGCAATATTCAAAGATTCGCTAGCAGGGTTTGGGTAAATTTTGATGTTGCTTGTAATGTTGCTTTCCGTAATCGAAAGGCCTCTTACTGCAATTTTAGAAGTCATAAAGGTATCGGCATCTACCCAAGCGGTAATAATTGTAGAATCTGACGCTGCTGGTGCCGAAAAGGTGCTTCTGATATAATTAAGGGTATCTACAAATGCGCTCGCTGGGCTAAAAGAGCCTGTGGTAGCTGTAAAGGTAGCTTTAAGATTGCGCAAGGTCAAGGAGTCCATTTTAGAGCCATCATTGAGTCTGAAATCTACACTAAGCGGGAAAGTGCTGGTGCCAGCAACTATTGGTGTGCCAAGGTTGAGCAACCAAGTAGACATAACAAAGCTATTGATTTCGCCACTGTAAGTACCCATTCTATTGCCAATAAGAGCAGTAGTATCGTTGCTACCCCACCAGCAATAATCTGAAATAAAGGAAATAGCGCTTGAAGCTAAGGAAGGGCTGTTATAAACCTCAGCTTGGCGTGTGCCGTCGGCTTTGGGGTTGTAGAAATGAGTGCTGTTAAATTTAATAGTTGTGGCATTAGTACCCGCAGTATTGTACACGGCAGCTAATGAAGATTGGTTGCCTTTGATAACCCCGCCTGTAACAAGCAAGCTACCATTTACATTATAAATAGCGGCGCCAAAATTAAGTGTACCTGTGCCGCCTGTTATTTTATTGTTGGTAATATGGAAATTGTCGTATCCATAAAGGTCGCAGTTGTTGAGCCAAATGCCAGCACCTGATCCTGTAGAGGTATTGTCTGATATTGTAGCGCTATCTTCAAGAAAAAGGATGTCGTTGTAGCTAGCAACACCACCGCCATTCTCGGCGCTGTTGTTGGTTATTTTTGCTTGTCTTGCTATAGTGCCCACGCCAAAAAGACCGCCGCCAGCTACTTTGGCTTTGTTGTTATTAATGCTGGAAAAGTCGGTAATAAGGCAAGCGCCATTTGCTTGTGCAAATACACCACCACCACTACCATCTGTAGTGTTGTTTTTGATTACAGCATTGCCCGAAAGCACAAAGGTGGAGTAGGCATATACGCCACCACCTTGGTCTGTGGCGTTGTTGTTGCTTATTTCTGTGTTGCCAGCAATATCTATTTTGCCAGCACTATATACGCCACCACCGTAGGCGTATATGCCGTCGCAGCTAGAGTTGATAACTTTGGAATTGCCTGTAATAACCAATGATTTGTTGCCATAGTTGCAAATAGCACCACCAGCATCATTGCTTATCTTGCCGTTTTTAAATATGATATTGTTCAACACCACTGCACCATCAGTTATGAGCAAAACCCTGCCTTTTGATTCAGCATCTATTGTGGTCATTCCAGCGGTATCTGCAGTGCCAAGCAATTTTATATTCTTGTTTATCAGCAGGCTATTTTCTTTAAAAGTACTAGCGCTTAATACCAGTGAGTCGCCAGCCAATGCAGCATTGATTGCATCAGAGATCTTTGTGTATGTTGGCGGTATTATTGTGCCGCTACGCCATATTGTTACAGATTGTGCGTGTACAGCATTTGCTGCTAGTACAGACAATGCCACAATGGACAATGTCTTTTTTGCAAACCCAAGCGATGTAATTTTTTTTGTCATCAGAGTTATTTTTTTTCTAAGTTTAATACAAAATCTATTTTCAAGAAATTTATACAGACACAATGCTACAAATTTTATGCATAATATCAAAATGAAAAAAGGTATTTGTACAATAATCTACAAATACCTAATTCCTTTATTGACAAAAGCTATGTATTTTGACTTTGCCAAGCTGTCATCCCACCTTCAACATTCACTACATTTTCAAAACCGGCTTGTTCCAAAAACATACAGGCTTGCATACTTCGCTGTCCCGAGCGGCAATACACAAAAAGCTCTTTATCTTTAAGGTGTTCTATCTCATCATACTGGAAACTCATAATGCTGCCTAATGGTATGAAATGCCCGCCAATATTGAATTCTTCATGCTCGTGGGGCTCGCGGACATCTAATAGTTCTATATTGGTTTCTGTCTGAATACGCTTTTTTAGTTCGCTTGTCGATATTGTTCTCATCGTTATTGTTTCTGAATTTTATGTGTTGAAATTAATGTTTGATTCTCGTAAAAATTAATTTGATAGAAGGCATTTGGTAAATCGTTTAACTGCAAAGAACCTTTATTATTAATTACATCACCTTTTTGAACCACACGCCCCAATGCGTTAATAATTTCGTATTTATTTACTGTTGCTCCAAAATGGGCAATAGAATAATTAATCAATTGGGTACAAGGATTTGGCCATACTTGATTGTTCGAAACTTGATTGGAGGAATAGTTGCTAATGTCCGTGCCAATAATCGCTTGGCCCAAGATTGGGCGCATCATCAATGCACCCGTAATTACCGATGGGTTCCAAACGTTGAGCACATTAAAATAAGCATGATTGCTGCCCACTCTATTTCTGTCTAGGCCAATATACAAACTGTCGCTGCCACTTAAAGCAGGCTGTGTAGTGCCAATATAGAAAGTGCCCGCAGGCATGGCCACTGGCTTATCAAATTTATACACCCAAAAATGATTGATAGTGTCTACGTAGTCTGGCTGTAGATTTTCCATTTCATAAATAACGTCATCCATAGAAGAAGCTCCATAGGCAATGTTTTTATACACTACTATCGAAAAATATTTGGACTTGGCAAGTGGCACTTGCCTGCCAAAATAAATGGCTAACCCACGCAAAGTATCTGCTTGGTTTAGGTGATGTTCGACTGCGATTTTTCCGGGTAGGGTAGGAAAGAGGTTGAGGAAATAGCTCATTTCTGCTGTGCCGTCGTCATAGGCTAGATAATTATCAAATACTTGTTGCCCAACTATAGTGTCATTTTCCCTATTATTGTCACCGCCAATAGCTTCAAAGAAAAATTTATGCTCAAAAACTACCCTGTCATAAGCACCAGCAGATGGTAAGGTAGCATAGCTATTGAAATCAATATTTTCTTTAGATTTTCCGTTGATGTTTTTGTTGGTGGCGGCATCCGTACCTAGCGTCACACTTGTGCCCAATTGTTGGGCTATAAAGCCATAGTTGCGTAGCGTTTGGTTGCTGGTAAAATTATTTTGAATTGTTGTATTTATTGTTGTTGCCCTTTCTGCACTAGCGCTAGCTATATATTGCCTATAAGGCATAGCAAAATAATCATTGAGTAGCGCACTTGGGTTTTGGGTAAATGCAACATCATTAACCAATGTGTCATAGCTGTTTCGTCCAGCATCTAACCGTATATAATCTAAATTCCAAATGTCGTCATTGGTGCCAATGCTTGCTTTGTTTACAAATCGGAATTGAAAATTGGCGTGTAAATAATTGGTATCGGTAATGGATAATATTACCTGTCGGAAGTTTCCTAAAACAGAGTCGCTTTTGCTCCAGACTTTGATCCACTTTGCTGCCACTTTCGACCTGAAATAGAGTAATAGCGAATCTTGTTTTTCTGGTACAAAACCATTGCCTGCCGCTTGATACCAAAAGCTCATGAATATGCTGTCAGCCGCTGTTTTTCCGCTCAGGTCAATAGCCTTACACGTAAGGCTATCGGCATACCTTAGTACCGTGGCATTTGTGGTGTCGTAGGGTATGCCTTTGCTATTGAGTGCGTCGAAAGTTGCCACACCTCTGCTTATTGGGTTTTGCCCCATTGTATTGTTGATATATACTTGTTGGTCTTGCCATTTTACCGCATCGGGCAAGGGGTCATACAGCTCGAAATCTTCGAAAAAAGGTAAGGATAATGCTGTTGTTTTTAAGGAGAAAGACTGGGTAGAAACTTTGTTTTTTTGCTGCGGATTGTAGTTGATAGGGGCAATATGCTCTTGCGCAAGTAGTTGGTTTGGAATACAACTAGCGATAACAAAGGTGCAAATAAATAAGGTCAGTTTAAGTGTTTTCATTCATCGTAGCGATTTAGGGTAGCTAATATCTACAACGCAGTAGCGCATCGATTATTGCTTTTTGCCCATGCTAACTGGCTTTGCTGCGGGCATTTTTGGTTTGGGAGTAGTATCGTTTACCGGTGCGCCACTAGGCCCCGACTCAAAGTCTGTTTCACTTGGGTTTTGTTTAAAATAAAAACCTACTTCATCTCCTTCGCGAAGTCTGTTTGCCTCGCCAAGTTCGTTCAAAGCACTCGGCATTTGCCTATATACATATGCGCTTGAGGTGTCACTAATATCTTCACTAGCAATGGCCGTATATTGTAAGTTGTTAGCAGACAGCATTGCCACCGCTTCTACAAAAGTAAGGCCAACAATATCGGGTACGTCAAACACGGTATTTCCTAGTCCATCGCCAAGCACCAAACTGATAATGCTTCCTTGGGGTATCATTTGCCCAGCCCTTATTATTTCGCCATTAAATAGTTGGTCTAGCACGGCCCCTTGTGCAATGTCTGGCCTGTAAGTAGTGTCGCCAAGTTTTAGCTTGCTACTATTAAGTATCATTATGGCGCTGCGCAACGAAAGGCCATTGAGGTTGGGCATTGGCGTTTTTGGAGGTTCTGCCTTGTTTACGGTCAAGAATATGGTTCGCCCAGGTTTTACTATTTCACCAACTTCTGGTTGTTGGCCAATAATAGTCAATGGATTTTGGCGAGGGTCGTAAGATGAGTCTACTTGGATGTCAAAGCCTATTTTCTCTAGTTGGCTTTTACCATCCTTTAGGCTTTTGCCAGTAATATTAGGTACTTTTACTTCTTCTCCATGTCCTGTTATTTGTCCTAAAACGGCAAAGAAAAAAAAGTATAAACCCATAGTAAGCGCGGCAATGAGTAATACATTGTAGGCTAATGAGTTCTTAAATCCTTTGGCTTTTTGGTCTTTTTTCACAAGTAATATTTTGGTTTAAATCTATATTTTCGGGGTTGCACGTTTTAGCGCATCTTCGGCTATGGCGTTGTAAAAATCATTGAGCATTATCCCTGCGCAGCGTAGTTGTTGGGGTACAATGCTGGTCTCACTTTGCCCTGGCATGGTATTTACCTCCAAAAAGTAAAGTTTGTTGGTGTTGGCCTGTAGTATAAAATCCATCCGCACAATGCCTTGACAATTAAGATAGCGGTACAAATATTGCGCTTTTTGTGCTAGCTGTTGATTGATTTCGTCATCCAATCTTGCGGGTGTTATTTCGTTGGTCACACCAGGAGTATATTTGGCTTCAAAGTCGAATATCTTGGTGTTGTCCAATACTATTTCAGTGGGTGGCAAAGCTTGTAATTGGCCATCGATATAGTACACGCCAATGGTTAATTCTCGGCCTTCAATAAATTCTTCAATCAATACTTGGTTGTCTTCTGTAAATGCTTTTTCGATGGCGGGTAGCAAGTTTTCTACTGAAGATACTTTGCTTAGGCCAAGGCTAGAGCCGCTTTGGTTTGGTTTTACAAAAAGGGGCATTTTTAATTGTTCCAAAATACTACCTATAGAGTAGGACTGGTCTTTGAACAATAGTACCGAATTGGAAAT
>JADLEN010000250.1 GCA_020846105.1 Chitinophagaceae bacterium
AATGTTTGCTGCCCCATTGTGGTATTTCTATACTGCTTTTACTTAGGGACAAGGCTATATCGCTTACCCCATTTACTTCGTTGCCAAATACCAAGGCAAGTGGTTGCGATAGTTTGGCTTCCATAGCTTGCAATGCAGTACTGTTGTGCGTTTGCTCTACCGAGTATATGTCGCAACCTTGGTTTTTTGCAGCTTCAATTGCCAAGGTTACCTTGTCAAAATATTGCCAAGCAACGGTTTCTGTAGCGCCCAGTGCTGTTTTATGAATATCTCGGTGGGGCGGAGTGGGTGTGATGCCGCAAAGGAATATAGATTGCACCGCAAAGGCATCTGCGGTACGAAAAATAGCGCCAACATTTTGCATGCTCCTTACGTCATCCAAAATTATGATAATGGGGTTTTTATCAGCTCTAGGCACAGCATCAACGGCCAATCGCTCTAGCTCATCCATCGTTTTCTTTACAAACATTATTCTTGAGTTTCTATGTTTTTTTTGATTGCCAGCTTACTATTCTTTCTGCCATATACCCAGTAAATGACAACGCCTATAAGCAACCAAATAATAAAACGTATCCAATTGACAATACCTAAGGTAGACAATAGATAAAGGCAAGATACCACACCTAGCAAGGGCAGTAATGAGTATTTTCGTACCCATGCAATAGTGCAAGTGGCCAGTAATGCCACATAAAATAGCCAAGTAGGTATTAGATGTTTCCAAACTTCGTAGCCACCATCAAGCGAAAAGCTATTGTGAAATTCCGAGTGGCCAGTGCCATTTTCTCTGAACAAAAAATAAGCAATGCCTGCCAATAAAATTGGTATACCAAAGCGGCTGTTTATATAAGGTACTTTAAATTTAGGTTTAGGCAGGTCTTTGCGATTGGTGAGCACCATTATGCCAGCACATACGAGTGCAAATGCGAATAAAGTGCCAATGCTGCACATGTCTGTAACAAAAGCAGCGTCCATAAACAAGGCCGGTATGCCTACCAATAGCCCTGTAACAATTGTGGCAAATTTTGGTGTTTTGTATTTGGCGTGCAGTACGGAAAATTTTTTGGGCAACAAGCCATCTCGGCTCATGCTCATCCATATTCTTGGTTGCCCTAGCTGAAAAACCAACAATACGCTTGCGGTAGCTATAAGCGCACTAAAAGCAATAATGCCGCCTATCCAATGGATGCCTCTTTGCAAGAATGCGTTGGCCAAAAAAGCTTCATTATTCAGCGATGTATATTTGACCATACCTGTAAGCACTAATGCTGCAGCTATATACAGGGTGGTAGCAATGATAAGCGAATAAATCATACCCTTCGGGAGGTCGCGCTGCGGGTCTTTACACTCTTCGGCAGTAGTGGCCAGCGCATCAAAACCAATATAGGCAAAGAACACAGCACTGGTACCCTTGAGTACGCCAGCTGCGCCATTTGGTGCAAAGGGCACCCAATTGCTTGGCTGCACATAAAAAGCACCAATGATTATTACCAACAATACCACAATTACTTTGAAAATAACCATTGCATTGCTGGCGCTTCGGCTTTCTTTGATACCAATATATACCAGCGTGGTAATGATAAGCGTGATAAGAAAGGCGGGCAAGTTGAGGATAATAGGTAAAGAACCAATATGCGGTGCCGACAACCATAATTCGTGCATTGCGGTTTGGTAAGTATCCACAGCAATACCCTTGGCTGTAGCAGCTTCATAAGCCAGATGCACATTGCGAACTTCCAAAAAACTCTTGCTTAAAAAACCTGGCAGGTCTATACCTATTTGATGCAAAAAGGTAGTGAGATTGCCACTCCACGAAATCGCAACCGTTACATTGCCCACCGCATATTCCATTATCAAATCCCAGCCGATAATCCAGGCTATTAGCTCGCCAAAAGTAGTATAGCTATAAGTATAGGCACTACCCGCTACGGGTATCCGCGAGGCCATCTCGGCATAGCACAGTGCCGAAAAGCCGCAGGTAACAGCAATGCCCACAAACAGCCACACTACCGCCGGCCCACCATTAAAACATGCCGAGCCAATAGTGCTAAAAATACCCGCACCAATGATGGCCGCCATGCCAAAAAAAGTAAGGTCGCGCACACCAAGCACTCTATGTAGCCCAGTATGTTCGCCATCGCTATAGCCAGCAGCGGCGTCTTTTTGTATTTGATGGATAGATTTTTTCCGAAAAAGTGATTGGAACATGGCCGAAAGATAATTCAAAATGCTTACGCAGCAAACGAAGTAGCTTGCCCTAATGTTTTTTGGTAGGTCAGCATTATCCTAGGTCTTTGGGCTTTGGTTGGCGTCGCACCGTCAGGGTAGCATATTTTCTTTGGGCTTTGCTTAGCGCATGTACCCCTAATGATGCTTATTTTCTGCTATTCAGAGTTCTTTTAAGCTATATTTGCTCAATTTTTCAAACAAAATTTAATGATACTTTCAGATACACGCATCCTCGAAGAAATAGAAAAAGGCACTATTGTCATTGAGCCCTATGTGCGCGAATGTTTGGGCACCAACTCCTACGATGTGCACTTGGGCAAGCACCTTGCCACTTACGACAATAGAGAATTGGACGCCAAAAAGCACAATACCATTTCACATTTCGAGATACCCGAAGAAGGTTTTGTATTGCAGCCCGGCACTTTGTATTTAGGTGTTACAGAAGAATATACTGAAACCCATGCACACGTACCCTTCTTGGAAGGCAAGTCTTCTACAGGCCGCTTGGGTATAGACATCCACGCTACTGCAGGCAAAGGCGATGTAGGTTTTTGCAACACCTGGACGCTAGAAATATCCTGCGTACACCCAGTTCGTATTTATGCAGGAATGCCCATTGGGCAGCTTATCTATTTTCCGGTAGATGGTGAGGTTATTAACAAATACAACACCAAGGTCAATGCCAAATATACAGGGCGTACCATAAAGCCTGTAGAGAGCATGATGTGGAAGAATAAATTCTAATCAATCGTTTATTAAAATAAGCCGCTGCATATTTTGCAGCAATGACTGTTTGCCCAATTTTTCATTTTTTTACTGCCAATTTTTTTTCGTGCAGTATGTTTTTCATAGTCAGCAGAAATAATGAGTACCATACAACCCTATTTGCGTCTTAGCGGCTTAGAGCCACTGGTGCTGCGCCCCGAAACAAATTTTGTAAACGTAGGCGAGCGCACCAATGTTACAGGCTCCAAAAAATTTGCACGCCTTATTCGTAACAATCAATTTGAAGAGGCCCTCTCTGTTGCGCGACAGCAAGTAGAAGGTGGTGCTCAAATTATTGACATCAACATGGATGATGCTATGCTTGATGGTGTGGTAGCAATGGTAGATTTTTTGAATCTTGTACAAAGTGAGCCAGATATAGCCAAGATACCTATAATGATAGACTCGTCCAAGTTCGAAATTATAGAAGCAGGGCTTAAATGTGTGCAAGGCAAGTGTATTGTCAACTCTATTTCTATGAAAGAGGGTGAAGCCAAATTTATTGAGCATGCACGCATTTGCAAAGCTTTTGGCGCAGCTGTAATTGTTATGGCATTTGATGAGCAAGGCCAAGCAGATACACTCGAACGCCGTGTGCGCATTTGCGAACGCGCATACAAAATCCTCACAGAGCAAGTAGGTTTTGCACCGCAAGACATTATCTTCGACCTCAACATATTTGCAATTGCCACTGGTATCGAAGAGCATAATAATTACGCAGTAGATTTTATAGAAGCAACCAGAATTGTAAAACAAAAAATGCCACTTACCAAGGTAAGTGGTGGTGTTAGCAACGTATCTTTTTCTTTCCGCGGCAATGACCATGTGCGTGAGGCAATACACAGCGTATTCTTATTACATGCCAGACAAGCAGGTATGGATATGGGTATTGTAAATGCAGGCCAATTGCAAATTTATGACCAAATAGAGCCCGAACTAAG
>JADLEN010000251.1 GCA_020846105.1 Chitinophagaceae bacterium
GCTACCAATAGTGCTGGCATCTACTTTCCAAATGCGCGCCCAATCAGTGGAAGTTGCAAAGCTAATGGTATCCATTGCATCTAATGGTCCTGGCCTGAAATCCATTCCTAATGTTCTGAATAATGTTGCTGCAACCCTAACATTACTTGCATTGTCCTTGCCACTGAGCCAAACACCTCCTGCAAAGGAGGCATGTTTGCCTGTCCCTTTCGGATATTCACATTCTGGCTGCCCGGTTCCAGGGTTATACCACATGTCGCCTTGTACCATATGGTTAGCTTTTATTAGGTTGATGTCCAGATTTTCGCTAGCAGCAAATTGGGCTTTTGCCTGAAGGCTAGCGATGCCTGCTATCAGTGCAATACAGTAAATTTTTAGGTTTTTCATAATACAAAAGGTTAAAATTAAATGTTGAATTTGAAGGTATAAAATAAAAACAATTGCTGTTGTTTTTTTTATTGGAATGGGCTATTGGACTTGAAAAACCTCAATTTTTAAAAATCAAAAAAAATGAAAAAGGGGCAGCAAGAGATGTACCTTTTCTCTCACTACCCCTTTTTCAAAAAAATCAAAAATTTAAATGTACAAGTTTGTTCTTTTAGTCAAAAGGATGCACTTTTAAATATTGTTGATAATGGGTAATAAAACACGATTCCGAAATGCGATGTTTTATTAATGACAAATCTAAACTAGCGGCGGACGATAATCAAAAGAACTTTAGGAACGGTAGGTTTTGACCGATGAATGGCAAGAATGGCTTTGTAAAAGGCCATATAAAATAAAAAAGTTTTATTTATTTGTGAGTATTGGGGGTCAGGTGCGCTAAAATATCGTCTATTATTTTTGGCGATAGGGCATCGAGCCAATGAAAGGAATTGTCTTTTTGAAACCAAGTAAGTTGTCGCTTGGCGTAGTTGCGGCTGTGTTGTTTTATTTTCTCTATGGCTTGGGCAAGGGCTAGCTTACTGTCCATAAAATCGAAGAGCTCTCTGTAGCCTACAGTTTGTAGGTTTTTGAGCGCTCGGAGGGCGTATAGTTTTTGGGCTTCTTGTAGCAGTCCTTGTTGCATCATTATATCTACCCTTGTATTGATACGTTGGTAAAGAACTTCTCGTGGCATTTGAAGCCCAATTTTTACAATAACGAAAGGGCGTTGTTGTACTGTTTTTTTTTGAAAATGAATGATGCTTTGGTGGTTGCTGAGCCTGAAAGCTAATGCCCGAAGCATTCTTGCAGGGTTTTTCATTTCGCCTGTTTTGGCAAATTCAGGGTCTATGGTTTGTAATTGTTGTTGCAGCCATTCTATACCTAGTGTGTCATAGTTGGCCAATACCTCCGCGTTGATATTGGGGTCTATAGGTGGCATAGGGTCTAGTCCTTCACAAAGGGCTTTGATATAAAGCCCAGTGCCACCACAAACAATTGCAGTGTCATTGGTTTGGAAAATTGTTGCTAGCTGTGCCAATGCGAAAGCTTCGAAATCGGCAGCATTGATAGCTACGGATGGGTCATAACAAGCTACAAAATGATGTGGAATACCTTGTTGTTCTTCTGGGCTTGCTTGCGCTGTACCTATGGACATGCCTTTGTAACATTGTCGTGAGTCGGCCGAGATTATTTCGGTGTTTAACTTTTGTGCAAGTGCTACAGCAATGCTGGTTTTGCCCACTGCGGTAGGCCCAGCTATTATTATAAGTGTTTTCGTATTGTTGTTCATCGGGCCATTAGCTTTGCAGCTCTATTACAGTAATCTCTGGTAATATACCAAAACGGCCTTGATAGCCCAAAAATCCAAAACCTCTATTAACATAAAGATACTGTTTGCCCTCGCTGTATAGGCCTGCCCAATACTTATAAATATACTGTACAGGGCTCCACTTTAGCCAAGGTATTTCTATGCCAAATTGCATGCCATGTGTGTGGCCACTAAGCGTTAGGTCTATGTCTTGGTATTCTGGACGCACTTGGTTGGTCCAGTGCGAGGGGTCATGGGATAATAGAATTTTGAAAGGAATATTTTTTTCGGGCAAGCCAGCATAAGCGTCTTTCATGCTACCATATTTAGGGAAATGTGCTTTGGCACCCCAGTTTTCGATACCCAATAATGCTATTTTATCGGTACCGCGCTCAAATATTAAATGCTCGTTCATCATCAATCGCCAGCCCATGGCAGCATGCGTGTTTTTGAGTTCTTGCAAGTTGGCCAATTTGCTTTCTGGGCTAGGCCATTGCACATAGTCGCCATAGTCGTGGTTGCCTAAGATAGAGTATACACCCATTGGTGCTTTGAGCTGCGCAAATATTTTTTGGTAATGTTCCATTTCGCTTGAGCGGTCGTTGACTAGGTCGCCGGTAAAGAAAATGATGTCGGGCTTTTGTTCCAAAACCATTTGCACACCCTTGTTTACCGCATCTTGATTGTCGAAACTGCCGCTATGAATGTCTGATATTTGTACAATTTTGAGGCCGTTAAATGATTTGGGTAGGTTGGGGAATTTGATTTTCACTTTCTTAATTTGGTACTTATACCTATTGCCAATACCATTTATAAAACCCACGATAACCCCAGCACCTAAAAACAAAGCAACCCTGCTTAGAAACATAGATCGGCTAATGCCATCGGTAGCAGTGGCTACAGTAGGTGCAGGTTCGGATTTTACTTTGTCCATTATCCACAACACTCCACGTCTTGCATCATCGCCAAGCATTATGACAAGTATCAGCACCTTGCTAACCATTAGCCCAATAGCCAATGCAATATAAACAGTTTTAATGCCTTGTGGAATATTGACAACTCCGCTACGCATCAAAAAGAAACCTCCCCAACACAAAATGTCTATAAGCACATAAGCACCAAGTAGTATGTTTCGGGTGGTATTGGGGAGGCTACGAAGGGCCGATTTGAGGACAATAAAACTATAATATTCGGCAAGTGCCAGTACTATGAAAAATAAAATTATGCGAGCTGTATTCATTATTATTGATGTACAATAAGTTTTTAAGTGGAGCGAAGATATAATCCAATATTGGTTTAAAATGTTAGCACTTGGCAAAAGTAAAAAGCTGCCGTACAATTTGGTTTTAAAATATTTTGATATGCCTATAGTATTTTGATGCGTAATTATTAGCTTTGTGCGAATAATTATTTTAATAAGGTTATGAAAAAACTAATACTCGGATTGGGAATGGCTGCACTATTGGCTACAGCATCTTGTAAAAAAGACGCTGGCGGATTGGCACAAAATACCTGGTCTGTTGCAGGCAAAGTATTTACTGCCACTAAAGTAGATGTATCTGCAGCTACTAATTTTATATCTGCGTCAGACGAGACCGGTTCTTCTGTTGACTTTTCATTCAAAACATTGCCAAGCGCTAGTAAAGATCTTGATGTAAAGGATGTAGCTTACACCATTAATGATGTAGCTATCCGCACAATTCTTAGTGGTAATATTGTATATAATAGTATCCAAAGTTCTGGTGCTTTTTTATCGTTGAGGGTAAATGAAGGAAAATATACTTTGGTAGCGAATAATATAAAAATGGTGAATGCTGCTGTTGCAAAAGATACAATTGATTTGTCTACCAATATCGTACAGCCTTAATTACCTAATTTTCTCATTCCTACAATAATAAAAGAACAATTATATTCTAATGAAAAAAATCCACTTTTTGCTTTTGTCAGCATTCGTTTTTGTATTGGCATCTTGCTCCAAAGAGTATCCCGAGCCAGTAGTTACCCCCGAAAAAAACACATGGTTTGTGAATACAGACACTTTTGGACCTACTAGTTTTGTGTATTATGATACTGCCAATCTTATGTATGGTGGCATCAAAGGCAAAGGATCTGTAACTATAAAGTTTAGAGCTAAGCCAAAAGAAGATGGCGATTTTAAATTTCGCGAAAAAGCTGATGAGTTTGGCGAAATCAGTATCTTAATTATAGATAGCACCAACAATATTAGCTGGCAAAGTACCGACGATGACGGATTGGCTTTGAAAGAAGAGCAAACCGCAAAAGTAACTGTGAATGGATCTAATATTGGTGTAGCCTTTAATAACAAATGGCTAAAGCGCACCGACATTGTTGATAGAGCTAAGGTGTCATTGAATATCGAATAAACTGAGTGTAAAATAATATTAAGAAGCAACTGTCTTTTCGTAAAAAGGCAGTTGCTTTTTTATTTACTATTGGGTATTTACAGTAGTTACTTATTTCTTAAACCAACTACTGTATTTCAAGTAATTGTTGGCGATGCGTTCTACTTCGCCTTTCAGTAATTCGGGGCTTACTGCTTTTACCATTTTGGCGGGTACACCTGCAAAGATGCTGCCGGGTGGCACTATAGTGCCTTCGAGTACTACAGCACCTGCGGCAATGATACTGCCTGTGCCGATGTGCGCATTGTCCATTACAATAGCGCCCATACCAATCAGTACATTGTCTTCTACCACGCAGCCGTGTACGATGGCATTATGGCCTACCGATACATTATTGCCAAGAATGGTTTCTGTTTTTTCGAACGTGCAATGGATGCAAGCACCGTCTTGTATGTTCACTTTGTTGCCCATCCGTATTTTGTTCACATCGCCACGCAGCACAGCGTTGAACCAAATACTACAATCGCTACCCATAGCTACATCGCCTACTATAGTGGCGTTGGGCGCTACAAAACAATCTTCGGGAATTTGAGGCATCACGCCATTGACATGTAGGATAACAGGCATTTATTTAAAGAATTATTTGCTCCACAAATTGTATTTCATAA
>JADLEN010000252.1 GCA_020846105.1 Chitinophagaceae bacterium
AATAGAAGAGCTAATGAATGAGGACAAGTACCTGCCCCTCGACAAAGCAATGCAGGCAGCTTATTTCAGCTTTGGGAAAGATGGATTCGGTCTTATTGTGGAGCAATATATTAAAACTGTAAAAAAACAATTTTGGGTTGCTTACAAACTTTCATTTATAGAAATAATTAAAACAAGCAAATTTATAATTGCTTGCCTTTGGATGACTTTTCTTTGGGTTGCTGTATTTTTAACTAAAAGCAAACCAGAAAGCTGGGAATATGACTATGTTTATTACGCCACTACAATAACCTTCATTGCTACAACAGGTATGTTTTTTTATGTTTTTTTCATAAAAGAAGACAAGTACAATTTTATTTTTGGTTATAGAAAAGGATTAATGACTTGGCAAAAAACTATAAAACGAATACCCAAAATAGTTACAATTAATCTTTTTTTCATCGTTTTATTAAACGCATTAAAATTAGATTTCCTTTCGGCAATGTATGGCTTAGTTTTACTTTCTTCTTTTTCTGTTTTGGATTTGATTGTCAGGTTAAAAACAGCCCAAAAACTTTCCAAAAAACTTAGTTTTTAAAAATGGAAACTACACTACAACTTACCGAAGCACAATTAGCAGAGCTGAAAAAATTCATCACTAAAAGGGGGATGCGCGAACCCGATGTGGTGAATGAAATTCTCGATCATTTTGCATGTAAAATAGAAGAGCTGATGAGCAAAGAGCCAAACCTTCCCTTCGAAGAAGCAAAAGACTTAGCTCACAAAAGCTTTGGCAGCACAGGCTTTCGACCAATCACAAAAGCTTACGAAGAGGGTTTGGATAAAATAGTTTGTGCAACTTATAAACGCTCATTAAAAAGTGTTTTGCTTTCGCCCCAAATTTTGTTTTTTCTGCTTTTTGCTATTTTGAGTGTTTACGTTTTAAAAATGATTCCAGAAAATTTCCAAAAGCATTGGTTGTTTGGCATACAATTCTGGATAGCAATGATTCCCGCTTTAGCTTTTTTGGGTGCAAGCACCTTTTATAATTATAATACCAAAAGAAAACTATTCAGGCAGTGGAGGCAAAAAGAAAAACTCAATCTTTGGGAAATGAAATCTATGGGCGTCCAAACTCATGTTTTTATGATCATCGGAACCCAATTTTTTATTGGCGATTTTTCTGATAAGCCAGTACCTTTTGCTTTTTATATTTTTGCAACGGCTATCTGCTTTTTGAGTTTTATCAATGCAATGGCGCAATACAAAACGATGATGAAAATGAAAGAGCAATTTGGTGGCAGCACAGAAATTGCTTAATCGCTTTGTTTTTTAGATAGCAATTCTTTGAAAGAATTGATGGTCCAAAAACGGAAAACGAAAAGGAGGAACAAAGAAGCAAGCACAAGCATCGATAATTGTAGTGCCCATGAAATAGGCAAAACAATTATACCGAAAGCAATAGCCACAATACACAATACAAAGCCCAAATGCGTTGCCAACCAATTTATATTGTGTGGCAAATGAAAGGTTCGGTGTGCAAAAAAAATAACAAGTGCCGCTACCACCCATTCTGTAATGAGTACGGAAATTGCAGCACCCACTGCTTGCATTTGTTGAATCAAAATCCAATGTAAGGTCAAGTTGAGCAAGACAATAAATAGGGAGATTTTATTCAGCAACCTAATGCTTCCATTAGCAGTGAGCAAAGTAGAATAGATGTACATAATGCAAAAAGCAGGGAAACTGCACATCAACAAACCAAAAATCAGACCATCATTTGGGCTGCTTGCTTTATGATACAACAAGTACATAATATCCTTTCCAAAAAACAAAGCTACGATTGCCACCACAAAAGAAATAGGCATCATAATGTTGACACTCGTGCGAATAGTAAGGTTGATGCTTTCATTTTTTGCAATCATACGCGCAAAAATGGGCAGCAACATTCCCGCAAACATTACGCCCAAAATATTAGCAACGTCGAGCAATCTAAACGCCGAAGCATAAATACCCGCCTGCATCTTGCCTTCATCGCCACATAGCCTTTCTATCATCACCGCGTCGGCACGCATATATATCGACATCAAAAAAATAAGCAAAGCATAAGGTGCGCTATGCTTCAATACTTTCTGTATCATTTTGGGTCGAATAGAAAAATGAATGGGCACAGGAGTGAGCCGCAGCAACACAAAAAAAGCAATCAACACCGCTAAGAAGTAACAGAATATTTGGCTCCACACAAACCATTCTATCTTAAAATCATTAGCAAATTGGGGCAAGACCAACAATGCGCCACAAAGCAAAATCATCAGCACTCTATCGATTACCGCCAATACCCCATCGGTACGAAAATGATGCAACGCTGCTACATTGCTGCGCAAAAAAACCATCATTGCATTAAGGGCTTGTATGGCCAATACTGCAAGCAACAAATAAATCTGCGCTGCTCTGTAACCCAATGCCAGTGCCACTGCCAACACAATTGTGGTGTAAACAGAAATCAGAATAATCTTTGTCCAAAACATAGATGAGAACAAAACCCGAATGCGTTTGCTATCGGTTGCTACTTCTTTGCTGTTGTATTGTGTGAGGCCGAAATCGAGCAAGATTTGGAATATCAAACCAAGGTTGAACAATGCTTGAAAGGCACCATAATTATCGTTGCCTACGCGTATTTGCACATTTCTATCAATAAAGAATATCCAAATGGCCTTTACAAACAGATTTACGACGAGTACGAAAACTAAATTTTTGACTAATTGTTGGCGCAAGAAAAAGGAAATGAAAATTGTGGTTAAAAAATTGACTGAAAAAGAAAAAGTAAAAATATACTTTTGCAGGCAATAATATGAAGATAGCGGTCAATACTCGATTATTACTTAGTGGAAGGCTTGAAGGCATTGGTTGGTTTACCTATCAAACGCTCAAGCGAATGGTAGCGCAACACCCTGAGCATGAATTTATTTTTATTTTCGATCGCCCATACGATGAGTCATTTGTTTTCGGAAAAAATGTTACACCTGTGGTGGTTGGTCCACCTGCTCGGCACCCTGTTTTGTTTTATTTGTGGCTAGATTGGAGTGTGGCATTTGTGCTACGCAAATACAAAGCAGATGTATTTCTAAGCCCAGATGGTTTTGGCACACTTAATACTAAAGTGCCTACTTGTTTGGTTATTCATGATTTAGCTTTCGAGCACTATCCAGCACATCTCAAAACTAGCCATAGTATATACTTCAGAAAATTTACACCAAGGTTTGCACACAAAGCAAAACGCATTGTTACTGTTTCAGAATTTTCTAAAAAAGACATTGCAGAGCGATATAAAATAGAACCCAATAAGATAGCAGTAAGCAACAATGCTGCTCACGATGAATACGTGCCACTAGAATGGGCTACAAAAGAAAAAATCAAAGAACAATATACAGACGGTTGTGAATATTTTATTTTTGCTGGCGCATTGCACCCTCGGAAAAATGTGGTGAATTTGCTTAAAGCTTTTATCCGTTTCAAAAAAAGAAATGGCAGCAATATGAAGTTGGTAATTGTTGGTAGGATGGCTTGGAATTATAAAGAAGTAGTAGAAATGAAAAACGATATGCCATTCAAAGAAGATGTTGTTTGGATGGGATATTTAGACGTTGTTACACTTGCGCAAGTAATGGGCGCAGCGTATGCGTTAGTGTATGCTTCTCTGTTCGAAGGTTTTGGGATACCCATCATAGAAGCCTATAAATGTGGGGTGCCCGCTATTGTCAGCAATACATCTAGTATGCCAGAAGTCGCAGGTGATGCCGCTTTGATAGTAGACCCTACTGACTATCACGATATTGCCGACAAAATGAGCATGCTTTTTAAAGATGAAGTGTTGCGCGCAAAACTTTCTAAAAATGCAATAGCCCAAAATCAAAAATACACTTGGGATAATGCAGCAAATACCTTGTGGGCCAACATAGAATTATGCGCAGAGGTTAAAAAATAAAATAAGCCATTGTATTGCTACAATGGCTTAGATTTTTGAATGATACAG
>JADLEN010000253.1 GCA_020846105.1 Chitinophagaceae bacterium
ATTTTTGCCTTCGAAAATAATCTGCCCTTCAATTTGTGCATTTGGCGGCTGTAGCCCAACAATAGATAAAGCCAATAATGATTTTCCCGAGCCGCTTTCTCCTACAATTGCCAAGTTTTTGGATGCCCCAAGAGAGCAACTAAGCTTGTTCACGGCAACAAAATTTTGTTGCTCAGGAAAGCAAATACTAAGTTCCGAAATAGTTAAAACAGGATTGTTTTCTGACATGGATACACAAATATGCAACAATAATTTTTCTAGTCATTTTATTGCCTATTTTTTTTCAAAACTAAAGCCTTTGTTTACGCATAGAATATTGGCAATTCAATTCTTTTATTTACCTTAGCACGTTATAGCCTAATTTATACTTTTTGGCTTTAATTTTATTTTCAATCATATATTCAAAACATTTTTATAGTACCTAATGGAAGAAACACTCATTGTAGCAGCTGTCGCGGTCGCGGCCATTGTTATCGGCATATTTATCGGAAAAAGCATCTTTGCAAAAAATACAAAACTAGCGGTTGAAGAGGCTGAAAGTCAGGCAAAAAGGATAATTGAAGATGCAAATGCGATAGCAGAAACGAATAAAGAGAAAAAAATATTAGAAGCCAAAGAGCATTATTTAAAACTAAAATCAGAACACGAAAAAGAAGCGTTAATAAGAAATCAAAAAGTAATAGAATTAGAGGGGAGAGTAAAACAACAACAGCAAAGTATAAATGACAAGCTTGCCAATATTCAAAAACAAACTATCGAAAACGATAGCTTAAAAGAAACTTTAAACAAGCAATTAGATGTTGTAAATGTAAAGCGTAGCGAGCTAGAAAAGCACCAAGAAGAGCATATTAAAAGGCTAGAAAAAGTAGCTAATTTGAGTGCCGAAGAAGCGAAAACAGAGCTTATAGAAATGGTGAAGAATGAAGCGCGCACCAAGGCTATGACTCACGTGAAAGAAATCATGGAAGAAGCTAAAGTAAACGCTACTAAAGAAGCTAAAAAAATTATCATCCAAACCATACAGCGTACAGCTGCTGAGCAAACTATTGAAAATGCAATCACTGTTTTCAATCTGGAAAGTGATGAGATTAAAGGTCAAATTATTGGTCGTGAAGGACGTAACATACGTGCCATAGAAGCGGCTACCGGTGTCGATTTAATTATTGATGATACCCCAGAAGCAATAGTGCTTAGCTGTTTCGATCCATTGCGTCGCGAGATAGCACGCTTGTCTTTGCAGCGCTTGGTACAAGACGGTCGTATTCATCCTGCTCGTATTGAAGAGGTAGTCGAAAAAACAAAAAAGCAAATCGAAGAACAGATAATGGAAATCGGTGAACGTACTATTATTGAGTTAGGCATTCACGGTCTGCACAAAGACCTTGTGCGCATGATAGGTAAGATGCGCTTCCGTTCTTCTTACGGTCAAAACTTATTGATGCACTCCAAAGAAACAGCCAACCTTTGTGGTATTATGGCAGCAGAATTGGGCTTAGGGCAAAAGGTGGTAAAACTAGCCAAACGTGCGGGATTGCTGCATGATATTGGTAAAGTACCAGACGAAGAAACCGAATTGAGCCATGCTTTATTAGGCGCCAAATTGGCCGAAAAATGTGGTGAGCATGAGTCTATTGTAAATGCAATTGGCGCTCACCATGATGAGATGGAAATGACCTACATTATTTCTCCAATTGTACAGGCCTGTGATGCTATAAGTGGTGCACGCCCAGGTGCTCGTAGAGAGATGATGCAGAGCTACCTACAGCGTATCAAAGACCTTGAAAATCTTGCTACTTCTTATCCTGGAGTAGAAAAAGCATATGCCATCCAAGCAGGTAGAGAGTTGCGTGTAATAGTAGAAGCAGAAAAAGTAAGCGATGCTGATAGCGACAGATTGAGCTTCGATATTGCCGATAAAATTCAAAAAGAAATGCAATTTCCTGGGCAAATAAAAGTAACCGTGATCCGTGAATTGCGCTCTGTGAATATTGCTCGATAAACAAATAAATTTCGAACTTCAAAAAGAGCAAATTCAATTCGTTGGGTTTGCTCTTTTTTGATTGAATAGAAACCAATATTCAGTTATTTTCATTTTGCTATTTTAATTAAGAAAATGCTTTATGACACAGCAAAACGCCATACAATTATTTGAAGATAAAAAGGTAAGAACCCTTTGGGATGCCGAGCAAGAGCAATGGTATTTTTCCATTGTAGATGTAATAGCTATTTTATCTGAAAGCCCCAATCCACAAGTGTATTGGAGGGTAATGAAAAAGCGATTAAAGGACGAAGGACATGAAACCGTTACAATTTGTAACGGTTTGAAAATGCTTGCTGCTGATGGGAAAAATAGAATGACTGACGTTGCTGATACCGAGCAGCTTTTTCGGCTTATCCAATCCATTCCAAGTCCGAAGGCAGAACCATTCAAACTTTGGTTGGCAAAAATTGCAGCCGAACGTTTGGATGAAATGCAAGACCCGGAACTGAGTATCGACAGGGCTTTGGAGCAATACCTGAAGCTTGGGTATTCAGAAAACTGGATCAACCAAAGGCTTAAAAGCATTGAAATACGAAAAGAGCTTACCGATGAATGGAAAAGGCGCGGGTTGCAGGAAGGTGTTCAGTTTGCTACACTTACCGATATCATCACCAAAGCGTGGAGTGATAAAACCACCAAAGAATACAAAGTCTTGAAAGGGCTGAAAAAGGAAAACCTG
>JADLEN010000254.1 GCA_020846105.1 Chitinophagaceae bacterium
TAAGGTCTGCTGCAATATCTTTTACTTGTTTTTTGGTCTTTGTTTTTAGCTTTTCCCATGCATCGCTGCCTAGCTTGTGCACTTTGGGTATGGTGCCTTCTTTGCCTGTGTACTTGCTTATTTTGTGTAGCGAGTTGATGTTGACATACAGCACATCATTGTCGCGGTAAATAATACGGACGGCTTCTTGCATGTTGCCAGTCACCTCTATTTTCTGCAATCCGCTATACTTTCCCACACCATGGTCTATATGGCTTACAAAGTCGCCAGGTTGCAGATCGCGCAAGGCTTTTAGGGAAATAGCTTTGCCTTTCGTGTAAGCCTGTTTTACCTTGTATTTATGGTAACGTTGAAAAATTTGATGTTCGGTATAGCAGAGAATTTTTTTTTCGTGTTCTATAAATCCTTTGCTAATGGCATTGGGTATAGGCACAAATAATATACCCGCATTAAGGTCTTCGAATATAGAATGTAAACGCTCTAACTGCTTTGGGTTTTCGGCAAAAATATAGGCTGTGTATTGCTGTGTGTTTTTCTTTTTCAGGTCGGCTATCAACATCTCAAATTGACGATTGAAAACGGGTTGCTCTTCTGTAGCAAACTGCAAATGGATAGGCTCTGCCGATACGAAATGCTTTGCCAAAGAATGATTGCGCCATTCTATAATGTGCCTCTTGTCTAGTTCATTTTTCCAAGTGTCAATGTCTTCGAAATCCAATAAAGACAAGGGCCTTATCCAATCTTCATCTTGGGCCACTGCTACCGAATTGTTGGTGATTTTTGTGGGTAGTTCATCAGCGAGCTTGTGCAATTTGGATAAAGCAAAATCTAAATCTTTAAACCAAAAAACTGTGTTCTCTGGCAGGTATTCAAGCAACGATATTTTTTCTTCGGCTTCAAATTTTGTTTCCACATTTGGGAGAATGCTTACTTGCAATAGCTTGCGCTCAGACAACTGTGTTTCGGGGTTAAAGATGCGGATACTATCTACCTCATTGCCAAAAAGTTCTATCCGGTAAGGGTGTTCGTTGCCAAAAGAATAGATGTCTAAAATGCCGCCACGCATCGCAAACTGCCCAGGCTCATACACAAAGTCCTCTCTTCGAAATTGCAGGTTGGATAGGCGTTCAAGTAAAGGGTCAATTTTTAAATTTTCGCCTACTTTAATGCTTATCATATTGCCTGAAAGCATTTTAGGATTTACCACTCTTTCTAGCAAAGACTCTGGATAGCATACCAATACACCGCCTTTTCGTTCGTTAGAAAACTTGGTCAAAGCCTCTGTTCGCAACATCACATGGCTACTGTTGAGCTCTTTGTAATCGCCAGGTTTTTTAAATGAATCTGGAAAATAGCAAATGTCTAGCGCTTTGCTCAGCTGCTCAAAGTCGTTATGGAAATAAGCCGCTTCTTCGTGGTCGTTGAGTACAAACACATGATTGGCGCCATTGCCAATAGTATCTATTTTAGAGCTTGTAAGCTGCCAAATAGCAGTGGCAACAAAGTTGAGCGAAGAGCCATAAAGATTATCTAATGCTACTCGGATTTTGGGGCTGGGCAATGAGATGGCGGCCGCTAATTGTTTTAAGCGGATATCGTTTTGATATACTCCCAGCAAGGATTGCAGGTTCATTAAGGCAAAGATAATCGAAAGTTATACTCCCTAATATAAATAGTTTATTGGCTCAATCTGGAGAAAAACAATTTTAATTCTGCCTTTTCGGTACTATTACTATGACATTTATCCTCCAACAATATTTGCTTTTGATAAATGTCGGCATTGCCGAAGTGCTTAAATATTACGCCAAATTTTTTGCTGTACGCGAAGAAATAGAATCCATTATCATCCCAGTCATTTCCGTTGTGTGCCTTACTCAATGAGAAGTTATATAATTTCTGAGCAGCTGTATCAGCCGAAAATTTGGATGTGTTTTTCAAAAGCACTTCAACTGTTCCATATCGGAATGTTTTAAAGTTGGTAAAAATCACATTGTTTGTAGCATTCCTTTTTTCTTTACTTTCTAAAAAATTTATCAATGAATCTACAAAGCGGTTTTCAATTTTAATATCGCCAACATTGAAGCCCCAACTTTCCATTTGAACTGTTGTTGTATCCTTCTTATCAAGCCCTATTTGTACCCATTTTTGTGTGCATTGCGCAATGCAATAACCATGACCTAATAGAACAAAAAGCATTATTAATGTAAAGCGCATAATTGACTATTTTAATTCTTGCATTTCTACTAATCTATGGTAGATACCTTTTTGCAAAAGCAAAGCATCGTGCGTGCCTCTTTCCACTATCTTCCCTTTGTCTAGTACAATGATTTCATCGGCATTACGCACAGTAGAAAGACGATGCGCAATCACAATACTAGTACGGTTTTGCATCAAATTATTAATGGCTTCTTGCACCATTCTTTCGCTTTCTGTATCAAGCGATGATGTGGCCTCGTCGAGACTGAGTATTGGTGGGTTTTTGAGGACCGCCCTTGCAATAGTAATACGCTGACGCTCGCCACCACTTAGACGGTTGCCGCGGTCGCCCACTTCTGTGTCGTATTGCAATGCCTTTTTCTCAATAAAATCTTGAGCACTTGCTATTCTTGCCGCTTCTTTTACTTTGTCCAAGGTAGCGCCACCAGTGCCAAGTGTTACGTTGTTGTATATAGTATCGTTGAACAAAATTGGGTCTTGGCTCACTACGCCAATCATTCTTCTGAGTTGGTCTATTTTATAGTCTTTTACATCTACGCCATCCACCAAAATTTCTCCACCACTTACATCGTGAAACCGTGGAATTAAATCA
>JADLEN010000255.1 GCA_020846105.1 Chitinophagaceae bacterium
AATTTTTTCTGTAGGTGCACGACTATCTGTTGTTACAGAAGCCAACGCAGGCGTGGTTTATGTAGCCCCACAGGCAACCGCACAACAATACACTATAGCCATTAAGGCTAGCGAAGGCAGGCATCAATTGCGCAACAACAAGAGCGATGATAGCACCATTAGTTTTTGCCGTTACGGTGCTCGTACTCCATCTTCGGGTAATGCGCGCAATTTAGGTTTCAGCTTTTATTTACCATCCTTTGTCATCCAATACCACACTGTACGTAGTATTGCCACAAAACTTAGTCTTTACCAACCTACCCTAGGCATCTTAGCATCTTACATTAGGTGCATCATTTTCCCCAAACATACTTTTTGGTAAAGCCTTCTGTACCCCCCAGAAGCTATAGATAGCTTGCCATTACGGCATAGCGATAGCACTTACCATCTTTATTCATTGGGCCATCTTGCCCAGCAATACTTGCTTTGAGTCATTGGCTCTGGGCAAGCTATTATTTTTTCAATCCAGCTACAACTATGTATATCATACTCTCGTCACTATTTGCAGTGATGATTATTGCCATAATATTTATTATTTCCAAAGGCCAAGCCAAAGCCCGCACACGCAAACAAATGCTAGCCAACCAGCTACAAACAGTAGCCGCCGAGCACCAAATATCTTGGACCGAAAGCGAGCTGCAAACCCACCGTGCTATTGCTTGGCACCAAGAAAAACGTCTGCTGTTGTTTGCCCACATCACCGATGGACAAATGAACAGCCAATTGGCTCATATGGACACTGTGCGAAAGTGCAACATTATAGAGCAGATGCAGTTCCCCAACTTACCTGCAACCAACTCAGAAAACTATGTCAAAGAAGTATGGCTTGAGCTGCAAATGCCCACCCAAGAAGTAAAAAGGCTTTGTTTCTACCAAGAATTACAAGATGGTGTTTTCGAGAAAACACGACTTACTCAAAAAGCCCAACACTACAAATCACTTATCGAAAAACAATAATTCTTCAACCAACTTTAAAACAACAACAAAACAACAGTATTATGA
This sequence comes from Chitinophagaceae bacterium, assembly GCA_020846105.1. Lineage (GTDB taxonomy): Bacteria > Bacteroidota > Bacteroidia > Chitinophagales > Chitinophagaceae > Rurimicrobium. Next base: position 1,042 of record JADLEN010000255.1, read on the forward strand.
ACACAGAAAATCCTGTAGTAGTAGCCATCGAAAAAGATTATGCACTACTCAAAAAGCTAATCAACACTGACCTTTCGGCACCACACCAAATGACCCTTGGTCACGAGCTTGAGCGCGCCATTATTGTATCAGAAGATGCTTTTCCGCCACATGCCATTAAGCTCAACTCGCGCGTGCGGGTAATGAACACCGAAACCCAAGTGGTCAAAACCTTCACCATTGTGCTTCCCAATCTTGCCGACATACGCAAGTCCAAAATATCCGTCCTCAGCCCCATGGGCACAGCCCTATTCGGCTTTCGCAAAGGCGAGCACATAACTTGGAAACTGCCCAAAGGCCTTCAAAAGATAGAAATCCTTGACGTTTGGAACTAAGCCCATAAACACATACACACTGCAAAGTGGTCAAGTAGCATCACTACTTGGCCACTTTTTTTTGCGCCATCCAGCAATTTCCCCCACCTTTGCAACGCTTGTTTTTCGCCACATCCTATATCATCATGTTCCTTGTGCTAGCCATTTTGGCCCTAGGCACACTGTATATTTTACGCTATTATCAGCCGCGCACACCCATGTTGCCTGCTGTCAAAGCGTACGATTTCAAAGGCCTATACACCCCCACCATCAGCCGACCAAAGCTAGTGGCCGCCATCATAGACTGGTGCATCATGCATATTGGCGACCAGCATACACAGCCCACCGTGCAGATATCATACCACCCCCACCGTCAAAACTACGGCTGCTACCTTATCGACAAGAAACTCATCCGCATCTACATAAAAAACCACAAAAGCACCGAGTCGCTTGTACTCACCATCATCCATGAGTTTGTACATTTTACCGAACTACAAACCACCCGACATAGCAACAACTACATACTTTACGACAAAAAATACGGCTACCACACCAACCCTTACGAGCGCTCTGCCAACGATATGGCCGCCCGCCATTACCAACAATGCTTGCAAGACCTCTCGGCCCTTGGCTACCTCAAAGCGCAGCTACCTCTATTTTAGCAACACCCTTTTATTGTGCCTTTTGGGCGCCGCCACCCACATCTGTTGCGCAGCAATGCTTTTATGGCAAGGCCAATAAAACTTTCTTTCCCAATTATTGTTTTAGTTTTGAAGCCCTTGGAGCAACCACAAAAAATATCCTACTACACCGCCTGTACACAATGCAAAGGCATAGGCAAAAAAAGCCGAAGGCTACGCAAGTCGCAGCGACTAGGCTACCAGCGAGCAGTGGCTGTGACCGATGCGGCACAGCCACCAGCACGCCCAAGGCCCCACCTAGATATGTGTTTGCATTGTGCAGGCACAGGCATTGTGGCCGCAGATAATTTTCCAACGCCCGACACCGACAACTATCCGCACATTGCCATCATAGGCGCGGGCATTGGCGGCGTAGCACTAGCTGTAGCTTGCTTGCACCGTGGCATACCCTACACGCTTTACGAGCGCGACAGTAGTTTCGACGAGCGCAGCCAAGGCTACGGCCTCACGCTACAGCAGGCTAGCAAAGCCATTGAAGCTTTGGGCATTGCATCCTTGGCCGATGGCATAGTTTCTACTAGGCATATTGTGCACAATACCGATGGGCAGGTGCTAGGGGAATGGGGGATGCGCAAATGGCTAGCAGAGGCCGCCACTCCCAAACGCAGCAATATACATATTGCTAGGCAGTCTTTGCGCCTGGCGCTGCTTCAGCAATTGAGCAATGAAAACAGGGTGCAATGGGGGCATCAATTCTTAGCTTATAAAGGTAGCGACTTGCGCTTTGAGGTGGAGGGCAATATAAAACACGCCACCGCCGACCTAGTGGTAGGTGCCGACGGCATACGTAGTGCGGTGCGCAGCTTACTGATACCAGATACCGAAAGCCCTTTGCGCTACCTTGGCTGCATCGTCATCTTGGGTATTTGCCCCTTGTCGGCATTGGTAGCTTCTGATAGTCCTTTGCTAGATGGTGCAACGGTTTTCCAAACAGCCAATGGTGTGGAGCGTATTTATATGATGCCATTTGCTACCGACTCAGTGATGTGGCAATTGAGCTTTCCGATGCCCGAAGATGATGCGAAAGCATTGAGCATAAAAGGCGCGGAAGCCCTCAAAGCCGAAGCCCTGAGCCGATGCCAATGGCACGCACCCATTCCGCAGATAATAGCTGCCACCCAAGCTGCACAAGTATCTGGCTACCCTGTGTACGACCGTGCATTGCTGAGCCCAGCATCTCTCGCAAACGCAGGTGCAGCCACACTTATAGGCGACGCCGCCCACCCTATGAGCCCCTTTAAAGGCCAAGGGGCCAACCAAGCCATACTAGATGCACTATCGCTTGCGCGCAGCATCACGCAAGCCTGCCGCCCCTTATCGGGCTGGCAAGCAGCGGGTATTAGGGCTAGTGTTTTGGATGCATTCGAGCGCGAAATGTGCAGCCGCAGCGCCATCAAAGTGCAAGACTCGGCAGATGCTGCCGCCTTCCTCCACTCCGACATAGTGCTGCAAATGGCCAATGAACCAAGAGGGCGCAGCATCAAAAGAAAAAAAGAACAGTAAATACTTGGTTTCAGCAAAGGCTTCAAAATAAAATTAAGCATTACTAAAGAAGCTTAACACAAACTTGGATAACTACTATGCCGCTTTTGTGTGCAGATAGCCTAACTTCGGAAAGGATAAGTGAAAGAAACTTTTTACATTTCTTGTCTCACTTCCAAAATTATTTTTTAATCACAAAAAAATACATACACATTATGAACAAGACAAAAAAAGTAGGAATATGGATGGACCATAAAGAGGCGCACCTTTTCGAATTTGACCAAGAAGCTACAGCCATGCATAGCATTGCCAACGGCTTTTCTTACGAAGACAAACAAGAGACCCTGAGCAGAAGTGAAGATATAATGCAAAACAAAAATCAGCAGCACCTTGCAGCTTATTATAAAGAAATAGAGTCGGCGATATTACCCTTTGATGAGGTGCTGATTTTTGGCCCTACAGATGCCAAAACAGAGTTGAGCAATATTATAGATGCCAATCTTAAATTTAAAGACACCAAAATAACAGTTCAGGCGGCCGACAAAATGAACGACAATCAAAAAATAGCTTTTATAAAAGACTATTTTACCAAGGCTTAATTTATTCACTAACCTTTAAAACACAAAATAAAGACATGACTATCCAAATAAACACAGACAAAAACATTGATGGAAACGAAAGACTTGTAGGCTATGTTACAGAAACCATTAGCCAAGACCTGCATCGTTTTGCCGAATATTTGACCCGCGTAGAGGTACATTTTGCCGACGAAAATGGCAACAAAGATGGCATTAAGGATAAGCGTTGCATACTGGAAGCACGGATAGAAAACCGCCAACCAATAGCTGTAACTGGCCACGGCAACAGTACCGAGCAAGCCCTGCAAGAGTCGCTACACAAGCTCAAAGCTACTATGGATACTTATGTGAGCAAGCTCAAAGACCATTAGTCCGCAGCGCTTTTTTGCGTAAATAGAAATTGAATTTCAACCAAAGCCCACCAATAAGCACAATGCTTGTTGATGGGCTTTGGCGCAAAAGTAGCTGCCATGGGCTGGTTGAGGGATAAAACGAATACCCCGCTGAAGCATTTGCGGCACATGCCTTGTGGCGGAGTAGCAGTGACTGCCCGACCTCGCCCTTGGTCAAGGTCAGGATTATAGTCCATAGCACAATGGCATAAGCACAAAAAAAAACAAAAAACCGCAAGAGCTAGGCTCATTGCGGAAATCTGCGTTAGTATTAGTGGTAAAAAATTAAATAAAAATTAGTTTTGAACTTTTGTCCAAGCGCCATTCTCCCACTTGGTAATACCATTGAAGGCATTGTTGAATTCGCCACCTGCATATAGCACGCCATTGTACACGGCTACGCAACGAAACACTGTGTAAGGAATCTCTGGGTAAGCAGTCCAAGCTTTGCCATCCCAAGATGCGAAGCCGTAGGTTTCTACATCTTTCTTACCTACTTTCACTCTGCGGAAGTCGCCAGCGATATAGATTTTGCCACCATCGGCACATACGCCAAATACGTTGCCACTAGTGGGCGAGTTGGGTATTTCTACTAGTGCTTTACCATCAAACAATTTGACACCAAACTTGCCGCCAATTATAAGGTTATTACCATCGGCTACCATAGTTTCGATACCGTTGAGACCGCCAGGTACGGCTTCTGTCCACACTTTGCCATCCCATTTTGCAAAACGTTCCATCGGCTCGTCGCCATTGAGGGTAAAGATACCTGCTACATAAAGGTCATTGCCGAGGAAAGCCATAGAAGTTACAGCGCGGTCGAATTTGGCATTGCCTACGCTGCTCCATTTTTTACCATCGTACATAGCTACGCTTTTAGATTCTACGGTGCCTCCTACTTTGGTAAAGTTGCCACCAATGTATAGTTTACCATCTTTGAATGCGGT
>JADLEN010000256.1 GCA_020846105.1 Chitinophagaceae bacterium
ATTTATCAGATAGCAGAACAAAAATCTTGTTCTGTGCTGTAGAATTGTTCCGTCAATATGGGTTTAAATCTGTAACGATGGACGATATTGCTCGTCGATGTGGCATTTCTAAAAAAACCCTTTATCAGTATTTTGACAACAAAAATTCTGTAGTTTCTGCGGCAATGGCTTGGTACAAAGAAGGTATCCGTTGTCAATGCGATACTATTCTGGGCAATGCAAGTAATGCATTAGAGGGTTTTGTGATGATAAAAGTACAGTTTGACAATATGTACAAGGAAATGAACCCCATGGCATTGCACGAGCTACAGCGGTTTTACCCCGAAGGCTATCAGCAATTTAAGCTGAACATGGAAAATGATGTTACCGCCATAAAAAACAACATATTGCAAGGCATAGAAGAAGGCCTTTACCGTGAAGATATAGACGCAGACATCATTTCGAGATACCATATGGAGTCGGTATTGATGATAATGATGCCTAGTGTGCTCTTGAATGACAAGCTGAATCTCTTTACTGTAAATAGAGCCATAATGGAGCACTACATTTATGGTATCGTAACACCAAAAGGAGAAAAATTATACCGCAAATACAAGGAACAATACCTAACAAAGTAAACAAACAATATGAAAAAAACAATACCCATTCTGCTATGTTCTGTAGTAATGATGGCAACAAAAGTAAAGGCTCAAGAAGTACAAGCGCTGAGCCTAAAAGAATGTATAGATTACGCACTCAAAAATAGTAATGCTGCCAAAAATGCACGCATAGATGTGGCTTTGCAAAAAGCGATAAATGCTGAGGTGACCGGTAGCACATTACCACAAATAAGTGGCGAAGGAAAATACACTCAGTTTTTTGATATTCAGCAACAATTCATTCCTGCAAGCATATTTGACCCAACCAATCCTGCCTTAGTGGACGTATTAAACCCAGTTGCATTTTCACCAAAACTTAGTAGTATCGGCTCTTTAAATGCTTCTCAACTTTTGTTTAACGGTAGTCTATTTGTGGCACTTCAAGCACGCAGCACTTTGATGACTTTGGCAAAGCAAAAGGAGCAAATGACCAATGAAGAAATCCGCTATAATGTGCAAAAATCTTATGCAGCGTTGGTGATTGCACACAAGCAATTTGATGTGATGGGAGAAAGTCTTGGGCTCATCAGAAAGTCTACCAACGATATGGGTGCCTTGTATAATAATGGTATGGTTGAAAAGTTAGAGGTGAACAGGCTTGAGGTCCAATTGAGCAATCTACAATCGGATAGTTTGGGCTTGGCAAACATTATAGAAGTAAGCGAAAAAATGCTTAAATATTCCATTGGTATGGATATGAACACGGAAATTGTGCTCACAGACGAATCTGTTATTGATAATGTAAATGATGCGTCAAATTTATTGCTTCGCGAAGCAGATACAAAAAGCAATATTAGCTACCAGCTTGCTTATACTGGCATGAAATTGCAAGAGTACGACTTGAAGCGTTATCGCTTCGAGGGCTTGCCTACTTTGGCTGCTTTTGGCAGTGCGGGTTACAATCGTTCGGCAAATAAGTTTGATGATTTAATCAACAAGCCTTATCCTGGCTTTTCTTTGGCAGGTTTACAATTGAATGTACCGATTTTTGATGGTTTGCAACGCAGAAACAGAGTGAAGCAAGCAAAGCTAAAATTGGAAAAAGCAGAGAACGATTTAGAAAATGCCCAACGAGGTATTGACTTCCAAACAAAATCGGCAAAAGCTACACTCAGCAATGCATTGCAAACAGCAGAAAGCCGCAAACGTACTTTGGATTTAGCTCAAACGGTTTTGGATTTGGAGCAGAAAAAATACAAAGCAGGCGTGGGCAGCAACCAAGATGTCATCATTGCACAAGGCGATTTCTTGCGTTCGCAAAATAGCTATTTCGATGCTTTGCTTTCTATTGTCAACGCCAAAGCTGATTTACAAAAAGCACTCGGTTTATTAAGTAACTAATCTTTCTCTTTCTTAAAAATAAATTACTCCTTCAAAATAACAATAATGAAACGTATTTCAACAATTATTGCAGCCTCTATACTTTTAGCATCTTGCGGTGGCGACAAAGCCAAAAACAATGATGCCGAACTTGCAAAACTTAAAACAGAGCGTGCCAAAATTGATGCACAAATAAAAACCATCGAAGCGCAAGCAGGCAAGGACAATCCGCGCAAAGCCACGCCAGTGGCCACATTGGAAATAGTCCCTACTAATTTTACTTCGTACATAGAAGTGCAATCGCAAGTGTTGGGCGAAGAAAACGTATTGGCTACGCCCCAAGCACCAGGTGTAGTAACCAACCTAAATGTAAAAGCAGGACAAAAAGTAAATCGTGGTCAAGTATTAGCAACATTGGATGCTGCTGCAATCGATCAACAAATTAAGGGTGCTGATATTCAAATGAGCCTTGCCAAAACACTTTTTGAAAAAACAAAAACCTTATATGCTCAGAATATAGGATCTGAAATTCAAATGTTGCAAGCAAAAGCGCAATACGAAGGTGCACAAAAACAAAAAGAAGCCTTGCAAGCACAGCGCAATATGTACCGTATTATTTCCCCAATTTCGGGCACGGTAGATAATGTACCCTTGAAGGTAGGAGAAATGGCAAGCCCAGGTCAGTCGGGTA
>JADLEN010000257.1 GCA_020846105.1 Chitinophagaceae bacterium
CTCCCGAGTCGCGTCTTGAATACGATAAAACAACACCAGGTGTGCCTACCGATACAAGTGTTACCAACCCAGACAACGAGTTGGCAATGTGGATACGCAGTGCTAGGAACAATAACCCCAAGTTGCGTATTTGTATCAAAGCAGACGGTGAAGCATCTTACCCGAGCATCCAAAAGATAATTTCGACACTTGCTGGTTGGAAAATTTTCAAATTCAATTTGATAACGAACCTAAAAGCAATACCGCCAGGCACCTATGCATCACAGCCTGCCGAAACAGCCGCTAAATAGTGGCACACAATTAAACATGCTTTTTACAATTAGTAAAAACAGTAAACAACATTATTAACGAAATAAAAGCTTAGTAAAATGGCTGATATAGATACCTCCGGTGGGGGACATAAGAAAGGCGGGGTCAAAAAACCTAAAAAATTATCGACCCGAGTAGATCTTACACCAATGGTGGATTTGGGCTTCTTGCTCATTACCTTCTTCATATTTACAACCACAATGTCGAAACCAAAGACAATGGAAATAAATATGCCTTTTAAAGATCCTAACATGGAACAAAAGGACCAAAGTAAAGTGAAAGAAAGTACAGCGCTTACCCTCTTGCTTAGCAAAAATCATCGTGTTTATTATTACGAAGGTATAGGCTCAGACGGGGCCAACCCTCCTGATGTAGAGGTAACGGGCTTCAAAGCTCCGGGTGGTATTAGAGACGTAATTATAGATAAGAAGAAAAGAGTTGAGGCCCTAATTCGTTCTGGTGCAAACAATCTTACTGCTACTGATAATATGACGGTACTTATAAAGCCAGCAGACAATAGCACATACGAAGATTTTGTAAACATTATTGACGAGATGTCTATCAACGGCGTTAAAGTATATGCCGTAGTAGATATTTCAGATGTGGACAAAGAATTTATTGCTATGACAGAAGCTGCAAACGGTGATAAATAAGAACCAATATTTTTAATTTTATTTTTTGCTTCATTCACAAAGAAAAAAGCACAATGGATATCAACAAACTTTTAAAATCAGATTACCTAGACATCCTTTTCGAAGGACGTAACAAAAGCTATGGTAGTTATGATTTGCGCAGAAAATACCCCGAAAGAATGAAAAAATCGGGTTTGACAATTTTGGCTTTATGCATTCTTGGGTTAGCTTACAACGCTTATGCCAACCGTGCCAAGGCGGTGGTTAACACTCCACCACCTCCTGTTATCGAAGTAAAGCTAGCAGAGCCACCACCAATTGATGACAAAATACCACCACCACCACCACCACCTTCTGAGCCACCGCCACCTGTAAAGCCAACGGTACAATTTACCCCTCCTGAAATTAAAAAGGATGAAGAGGTAAAAGAAGATGAAAAACCAGCAGAACAAAAAGATTTGAAAGATGCTGCAGCTGGTATAAAAACACAAGCAGGTGATATTAATGGTATAGACCCAGGAATTATCGATAATCCCGGAACTGGTACTGGTATTGTAGAAGCGCCTGCTGCTCCAGAAATTTTTAAAGTAGTAGAGCAAATGCCTGAATTTCCGGGTGGAGAAGCCGCTCTTTATAAATACCTTGCTGATAATGTACGCTACCCAGAAAAGGCTACCAATGCAGGCCAACAAGGAACAGTACGTGTGAAGTTTGTTGTAAATGAAGATGGCTCTATTTCTAACGTAGATGTTGGTCGCCCCATAGGTTATGGTATGGATGATGAAGCGAAACGCGTAGTACAATCTATGCCCAAATGGCGCCCTGGAAAAAATAATGGTAAAGCAGTAAAGGTTTACTTCCAAGTACCAATCAAATTCCTTTTACAGTAGGTTCAATATTTTTATGACTTTCAAAAAACCGATACAATTTATGTATCGGTTTTTTTCTTTTACCAAGTGTGTACTAGCAATACGATTCAAGATTACATTTGTTGCTTCTAAATATTGATTATGAAATTTCTTTTAAAAAGTATCGTTGTTTTGATGCTAAACTTAATTGTTGCTAATGCCCAGTCTTTTGGGCAGTCATTACCAGTTGCCAAGCTACAAGGCTTATATAATGTTCAAGGAATTATAGAGTTGGCTGTAGTTGCCGAATCTCCATTTTATGTAGGTGCCAATGTATTTGTATTGCATATTGGCGATGTTGCGTTTGACCGATATCATCAAACAGATATAGACCAAAAAGGTTCATTGCGCTTTATTATGTCTAAAGAGGAATATAGCCTATTGCAAAATGGCGCAGCTGTTTTCTTAAGTTATGGTAATCTTTTTGACGAACAGTTGCCTATTGCAGAACGTAACCGTATCGCTAATGAATCGCCAGACCTCTGCCAATACTTAGGCAACTTTTCAAAAGAAAAATTTAAAAAATAATTTGCTCTGTTTGCAGACAAAAAACTTCGCTCATGAATTTTCGTAATAAAATTATTGGCTGCTTTGTAGTGCTTGTAAGTGTGCTTGGCTTTGTGGCAAGTGGATATGCCCAAGGAACCCCAGACCCAGGTTTGGCTGGCACTTTTACCGTAAGCAAAGATACCTTTGACCTAGGAGAGCTAGCCTACAAGCCCGACAGTTTTCCTAATTTTGTAGAGTTGCGTGGCTCGGTACATTACCCAACTTTGCTTAGTGGCGGGCCATTTCCTGTTATTGTATTGCTGCATGGTAGGCACACTACTACTTATCGTACTGCCGTACCTACTACTGTAGGTCTTACATGGCCGCCAGCAGTGGGTTACGAGAGTATTATCAGTTTTGATGGCTATGATTATTTTGCCCGCACCATGGCAAGTCATGGCTATATTGTTATTTCTATTTCGGCCAATGCTATCAATGCTGCAGATGCCCCATTAAGTGATAGAGGAATGAATGCCCGCGGACAGTTGGTGCAGAAGCATCTTGACATGTGGAAGGATTATAACACTGTTGGAGGTGTGCCTTTTGGTACCAAATTTGTTGGCATGTTGGATATGACCAGGATAGGCACAATGGGTCATTCGCGCGGGGGAGAGGGTGTGGTTTATAATGCATTACTCAATCGCTCTTTAGGCAGTCCTTATGGTATCAAAGCAGTTATAACATTGGCTCCAGTAGATTTTTACCGAAAGAAACTTAATGGCATTC
>JADLEN010000258.1 GCA_020846105.1 Chitinophagaceae bacterium
AGCCCGCTTTTTTATGTTTTATCTTCAACAAATTCACTCAAGTATATCCGTACAAGCAGCAAAAATAATGAGATAAGTAATGGGCCGAAAATAAGCCCGAGAAAGCCGAAAAGATTGAGCCCTACTACCACCCCAAAAACGGTGATGAGGGGATGAATGTCGCCCAATTTTTTTTGTATTAATAGGCGAAAAATATTGTCACTCATGCCAATAACTATCAACCCCCAAAACGTAACTCCCAATCCATTATTTATATCACCATTTGCAAAACTAAGAATGGCAATTGGTATCCAAGCAGCCATAGTGCCTACAAATGGAATGAAAGAGCAAATGCCTGTGACGATACCCCAAAGCACCGGATTTTCGACCCCAAAAATCCAATAGCCCAGCATTGCCAATAGCCCTTGTATGGCACCCATTATTGGCAGGCCTACAGCATTGCTCATTACCGACTCTTTTACTTCGGCCAATACTTTGCTGCGATTCTCTGGTAAAAAGGGAAGGTTTTTTTTAAGCCAAATCTCTACCTCTGAAGATTTAGTGAGTAAAAACCAAAGTAAAAAATAAGCAAATACTATATTGAGTGAAGCATTGGCAATAGAGGATATAAGTGGTGTGACAAAATCAGAAATATGTTCTGTGAATTTAGAAATGTTTATTTGTGAGATTAGATCTCGACCAATTTTTTGATTTATATAATTCTGTATTTTTTCGAAAGTTGCAATTATAATTTGTGGCTGATTGAAATACGGGCTTATTTTATCGACTAAAATATAACCTATCCATGCAAAAGGTAGCACGATTACTACAAAGGAAATGCTCATTAGTAAAGTTGCAGCAGCCCATTTTTTCCATTTCTTTTCATATACAAGCTTGTACATTGGCAGTCTTAATACCATGTATAATGCTACTGCACCTAGAAATGCGCTTATCAAAAAGGCTGTTTGCCAAAAAAGTAATACTGCAAAACTCAGTAAAGTAGTCAAGAATAGTATTTGCCTTATTTTATTTGCAGGTATTTTTTGTAGCGTGTTCATCATTTTTATATACTTCTTTGAAAAAGTAATTCAAATGTACAGCAATGCTTTTGTAGGCTAAACAAAAATTACGTTTTCAGGCAAAATATTGAAGTTGGCGTTGGCTACCATGTCGGCCTCTTTATCTCTGCGCGTAAGCAAGCCTGGTAGGTTTTTGTTTTTCCAAATACGTTTCATATTCCGAATTTCATTTGCTATTTCTACAAGATTTTTTTCAGCCACCCAATGGATTATATTTTTCATTTCCCTTCGAGAATCACCCGATATGCTAGTGCCTCTGTTATAAATCAATGACAATAGCGCTCCTTGTGCATCGGGCGGCAATTTCTCAATTCCAGGATATAATTTTCTTGTTCTTTGCGCAAATGCAGGTATTGTATGGGTGTAAAATACTTGTAATGCAATGTCAAAAGTAATTTTTATGTTAGGCAAAGTAGCCAATTTGTTTTTTGCATTTTGTCCAGTAATGCCAGCAACAGATTGTAGTACCTCCAATGTAGTGCTGTCTACCAATTGCCCAAAAGCTTCAGCAACGGTACTTTTGGTATTAAAACCAATATCAAAACCTATGCCAACTGTAATACCACTTTCGCCCCCTGGCCAGATTGGTTTTTGATACAACTTGTCATACAAAGCTTTAGAGCTTACCTCAAAAGAAATAAGCATTTCCATAGAAGATTTGGAAACCAATAATGTAGCGCCGCTTGGTAGGGTCGGAAGTTTTGTGCTAATATAGTTTTCAATACGAGTAGTAGATATTGGACCTAAAATTCCATCTGCGCTACAATTCAAGAATCGTTGTATACTTTTGGCCAAATAAGTAATATCGCTAGATTTATTGTTTTCAATCGAAATTTCCATTGAAGAACAAAGTGTTGTTAACGTAACCAAGTCATAGATCCCCGAAGGGCTTAGGTTCAATTTTAGTTGTATTGCTTTTATTCGGGTACTTAAGTTAGCGATAGCCATAATTGAAAAATTTCGCACAAAATAAGTATTTTTTACAGATAAGTGCTAGTCTTACTTTATTGTTTTCTTTACCCATTCTTTTTACTACTTTTGCAGCCATTTTCAAACAAAAATAACAATGGAAAACAAAAAGAGAAAGCTTATCACGCTTGACGAGTTTACAATACAACAAACCCGCAAATTCCAAAATGCCACTGGCGAACTTTCGGCATTGCTTCGTGACATTGCTTTGGCTTGTAAAATCATCAACAAACAAGTGAATATAGCAGGGCTTGTGGACATCTTGGGTAAGCACGGTGCTACCAATGTGCAGGGCGAAGAGCAAATGAAATTGGATATTTTTGCGGACGAAACGCTTATAAATGTTTTGCAAAATAGTGCTGAATGTGCGGGTATTGCATCTGAAGAAAATGATGAGTTTATTGCCTTCCAAGACGAGTTTTCTTGGAACTCGAAATACGTAGTTTTGTTCGATCCGCTAGATGGTTCGAGCAATATAGATGTGAACGCTTCTATCGGCACTATTTTTTCGATTTACAAAAGAGTAAGCCCATTGGGTAGCCCTTGCAACGAAGCTGATTTTTTGCAAGCGGGTAACAAATTGATGGCAGCGGGCTATGTAATTTATGGATCAAGCACAATGCTCGTTTATGCTACAAAATTGGGTGTAAATGGCTTTACGCTTGAGTCTTCGATTGGTGAATATTGCCTTTCTCACCCTGATATGAAGTGCAGCGAGCAAGGTAAAATATATTCGCTAAACCAAGGAAATACAAATAAATACACACAAGGTTTGAAGGATTATCTCAACTATTGTATGGAAGAGAATAAAGAAGAAGGTCGCCCGCTCACACACCGTTATATCGGTTCGATGGTGGCTGATTTGCACCGCACACTTATCAAAGGCGGCATCTTTATATACCCTGCCGACAAGAAAAATGTGAATGGAAAATTGCGTTTGCAATACGAATGTAACCCGATGGCACTTATCATTGAAGCTGCTGGCGGCAAGGCCGAACACGGCTCTGGGCGTATATTAGACATTGAACCAACGGAACTTCACCAACGTACTCCAATTTTCATTGGCTCGAAAAATATGGTAGAAAAAGCTTTGTCTTTTACAAAATAATAAACTTAAAATATCAAATGCCAAAACGCAAAGCTATTTTTAAAACATAGCTTTGCGTTTTCTTTTTCTGTAAAGAATTCTTATGAAAATGAACGAACACAAACTACACATTCTCGCCATCGCCGCCCACCCAGATGATGTAGAATTGGGAGCAGGAGGCACATTGATCAAGCACGCACGAATGGGGCAAAATGTGGGCGTGCTGGACCTTACTGAAGGAGAATTGGGTACCCGTGGCTCTGTGGCAGATAGGTATAACGAAGCAGCAAAAGCCGCTAAAATTATGGGTTTGACGACGAGAGAAAATGCACAAATACGCGATGGTTTTTTCAGAAATGATGAGGAACATCAAAAACGTATAATTCATTATATACGCAAATATCAGCCCGAAATTATAATCACAAATGCTCCCGAAGACCGCCATCCAGACCATGGACGAGGTTTTGAACTTGTGCGTGATGCTTGTTTTTTATCGGGCTTGCGAAAAATAGAAACATTTGATGCCGCAGGAAATGCTCAAAATGCTTGGCGACCCAAACGTATTTTTTCGTTGATTCAAGACAGGCAATTAGAGCCAACCTTTATCGTAGATATTTCGGTAGAATTTGAACAAAAAATGGAAGCCATATTGGCGTATAGCTCGCAATTTTATCAAGCAAATTCTGACGAACCTATTACTTACATAGCTACCCAAAATTTTATCGACCAAATAAAATATCGTGATGCTCTTTTGGGTAAAAAAATTGGCAAGCAATATGGCGAAGGCTTTATCTCGGTCAATATTCCAGGTATTTCCTCGTTGGATAGTTTGTTGTATCCCGAAATTGCTTAAAGCCCTTTATTCATTATGAAATCAACTATCAAATTGCGCAAAATTTTGGAGCAATACGATTGTACTTTTACTATCAATAATGAAAACCAATTTGAGGTATTTGTAGCTACAAAATTTGGGGATGAAACAGGTGTATTTACAGGCAAATCTTTTAGTGTAGTTGTAGGCTATGTATATGCGTGGATGGAGAAAAAACGAAAAAGTAATTTTAAAATAATGGAATAAAAAAGGCTGTCTCGTATTCTTGAGACAGCCTCTTTTTTTTAGTGAGGTCGAGAGCGGATTCGAACCGCTGTAGCAGCTTTTGCAGAGCTGAGCCTAGCCACTCGGCCACCCGACCATTTCACTGTTTTGGGAGTGGAGCGCAAATGTAGGGGATTTGGCAAAGAATATCAATTATTTTTTGAGGAAAAGAAATAATTTTTACAACCTCAATAGACTTTTTAGCCTTGCCATTCCCGATTGGCTCACTGAAATTTTCATGCCACAATGTAGCAATGCAATATGGCTGTTTTTCTCGTATGGTTCTATGCTTTGCAATTGGCTAATGGGCATTAGGTAGGACCGATGGACCCGTACGAATAAGTTGGGGTCTAATGATTTTTCAAGATTAGTAAGCGTGTTCTTTTTTAAGAAATTTCCTTCTTTACTTGCTATTTTTACATAATCATCATTTGCTTCAATGTAATAGATGTCCTCGGCAGGAATTATTCTAATATTGCCTCTGTCTTTTACTACAATTCTATGTTGGTAACCCTCGTAGATATTGTCATCCAGAAGGTTGCCCACTGCAGTGATATTTGTTGCCAATGCTTGGTGCTGGCATTTTTGAATAGCCTTGTCAAAACGATCTTTAGTTATAGGCTTGAGCAAGTAGTCTATTGCATGGATTTCGAACGCTTTCATTGCATAATCATCAAATGCTGTAGTGAAAATAACAGCAGGCGGATTGTCCAACATTTCTATTAATTCGAAGCCGTTAATTCTGGGCATCTGAATGTCTAAAAATAATAAGTCAGGTTCGTGTTTTTGTATGCTTTTAAATGCTTCAAATCCATCGGGACATTCGTCGATTACTTCAAAATTGGGGTAGGCTTGAAGCAGTTTTACAATCAAGGCCCTTGCTAGTGGTTCATCATCTATGACTATTACTTTGTACATAATTATTGTGGTATTTTAATAATGGTCGAAAAAATATTTTCTATTTTTTTTGTTTCCAACAAGTCTGCTCTTGCATATAATAAGGTGAGTCTTCTAGCAACACCTTCTAACCCGAAACCGGTACCACGTGGTGGCTGGGTTGTTGCGTCAAATGGGTTTTCGATGTGTATCTGAAGAATGGTATTGTGCATGTCTATGCCTATTTTGATAGTTACAGCTCCTGTATTTCCGTATAGGCCAAATTTTATTGCATTTTCTATTATGGGCTGTAATATAAATGCTGGAATTTTGGCTTTTTCCCAATCGCTCCCAACTTTTTTGATGTCTATTTTTAGCCTACTGCCAAAGCGCACAGATTCAATAGCTAGATAAGTTTCAATGTAATTTAGCTCGTCTTTACTCAAAATTAATTCTGCAATATCTCTTTTTACAGAAAGACGCAAAAAATCGGACAATCGGCCAACCATTTCTTGTGCATTTTCAGGGTCGAGCTGTATGAGCGCATTTATAGAGTTGAGGCTATTGTATAAAAAATGTGGTTGTAGTTGTTGTCTTAGCCGAAATAGCTCTGCTTCTTTGAG
>JADLEN010000259.1 GCA_020846105.1 Chitinophagaceae bacterium
AAAGGCCCTATGGTAGAGGTAAACTGCGCCGCTATACCCACCGAGCTTATCGAACGTGAATAGTTTGGCCACGAAAAAGGTGCATTTACATCGGCGGTCAAAACCCGTATTGGCAAATTTGAGCAAGCCAATGGCGGCACCTTATTTCTTGACGAGATAGGCGATATGAGCCTAGATGCCCAAGCCAAAGTGCTGCGTGCATTGCAAGAAGGAAAAATAACCCGCGTGGGTGGCGAAAAAGAAATAAAAGTAGATGTACGCGTGGTAGCTGCCACCAACAAAAACTTGATGAATGAAGTAGAAGCCAAAAACTTCCGGCTCGATCTTTATCACCGCCTCAGTGTTATTCTCATACACGTGCCCACTATCAATGAGCGCCGAGAGGATATACCCATGCTCATCACACACTTCCTCCACCACATAGCTGCCGAGTACAACCAAGCACCCAAAGCCATCCACGACGATGCTATGGCACTGCTACAAAACCACCAATGGACAGGCAATATCCGCGAGCTCAAAAACGCGGTAGAGCGCCTCATCATCCTTGCCGACAAAGTAATAACCAAGAGCGATATAGAAACCTATATTCTTATGAAATAGACTAGTGGCATTTATGGAAAAATAAACTTCCTGCATCTGCTACAGTCTACACTTATCTTCAAAACCAAAAGTCTTATGCACTACACCCACAAAATAGCTTCTGCGGCCATCATTGCCCTTTGCGCCAGCCATATAGCCACCGCCCAATCCAAGGTGAAAACCAACATCGAGCATATCACTGTATTCTTGAGTGGTGCCGAGATAGAAGGCGCTGCCAAAATAAACCTGCCTCAAGGCGAAACCGAAATATTGTTTACCAACATTGCGGGCAACATCGTGCAGCAAAGCATATCGGTGGGCGTGACAAACGGTGTTATTGTACAGTCGGCAACAGCCCAAAACAACTACCTCGAAACCAGCAACCTATCGCCCAAAGGCCAAATGCTCAAAGACAGTATAGCACTGCTCACCCAGCAAAACGAAACCTTTAGCGATAAGAAAAACGTACTTGCCGAGCAGCTAGCCGTAATCAAAGAAAACAGAAAAGTAGCAGGCGAAAACAATGGCCTTTCCGTTATCGAGTTGCAAAAAATGCTCGACCTCATAAGCACCAAAATGAATGGCCTATTGGCCGAAGGACACACGCTAGACAGGCAGATGAAAACAACCGCCGAGCGTATACGCCTACTCACACAGCAACTTAGCGAGGAGCAGCGCAAAGACTTTCAGCCAGGTGGGCAACTGCTCGTCAAGTTCTTCGCCACCACTGCCACAGCGGCAAGCGTCAATATCAATTATGTAACCCCCAACGCCAGCTGGGCACCTAGCTACGACCTGCGTGTAGACAAAATCAATAGCCCCGTAAAGCTGGTTTTCAAAGCCAACATCACCCAAAACTCGGGCGTCAAGTGGGACAATGTAAAACTATCCCTCTCTACCGGCAACCCCAACGAAGGTGCTGAAGCCCCAACGATGAACCCTTGGTACTTGGCCTTTTATCAGCCACAGCCCGTTTACAAAAAAGCTACTGCCTACGAGTCGATAGAGCGTGCGCCAATGAGAAACTTAGAAGACATGGCTAGCCTTAGCCCTAGCGTGCAAGACGCCCCCGAAGGTGGTTTGTTGCGCGTTGGCAGTGCTAAGTCTTTAGGCAAATATGTACAAATAGACAACAGCGGCATCAACACTACTTTCGACATCTCGCTAAACTACACCATACCTAGCGATGGACAAGAACACTTGGTGGCGGTAAAAGACTACGAATTGCCAGCAACTTACCGTTATTATGTAGCCCCTAAGCTAGACAAAGACGCCTTTCTCCAAGCGCGTGTAACCAACTGGGAAGACCTCAACCTCATGCCCGCCCCCACCAACATCTTTTACGAAAACGCCTACGTGGGCCAAGGCTATATAGACATGCGCAACGTCAAAGACACCCTCAACCTATCCCTGGGCCGCGACAAAAAAATAATCGTACGCCGCGAAAACGACAAAAACTACCGCTCTGTAAAGACCATCGGCACCAATATCCGCAAAAGCTATGGCTATACCATAGAAGTGCGCAATACCAAAAAAGAAAACATAGACCTTGTGGTGCTAGAGCAGTTCCCCATCTCCAACGACAAAGACATCTCTATCGAAGACAAAGAAGCCAACGGCGCCCTTATAAACGAAGAGACAGGCGCAGTACAATGGCCACTGACCTTGAAACCTGGTGAGCTCAAAACCCTCAAACTCTCCTACGCTATCAAGTATCCGAAAGACAAAACCATCAATCTATAAGCACACACGCGCCTCGCCTACCCCGAGGCGCGTTTTGCTTGCCACCCCTACTTAGATTTTATTTTTTCTTTGGGCGATTGAGCTTTTATCACCTTCGTCCCAGCTTTGGTACTCGGGCTGTTGCTTGTACTCCTCGCTGCACCTGGCCCCGCCACCAGCCTCGGCCCCAGGCTTGCTGTGGGGTACAGCTGCCATCCCGCGCAGGTTGGGCTTTTATCATACTATTAAGCTTTGCTTATCGCGTGTGGCCTACCCACAATCCCAAGCTGCATACAGCCCCAAGGGTCTAAGACATTAGGTTTTTGTGTAAAAAAATGATTGATTGTGGCATTATAAACCACCCGAAACTCTATTTAGCTGCTTTTGGAGCTTTCGTGAACACCCGAAACCCTTTTTAGCTGCTCTTGGAGCTTTCGTGAACATCACGAAACCCTTTTTAGCTGCTCTTGGAGCTTTCGGGAACATCCCGAAACCCATTTTAGCTGCTCTTGGAGCTTTCGTGAACACCCGAAACCCTTTTTAGCTGCTTTTGAAGCTTTCGGGAACACCCGAAAGCGTATTTAGCTGCTTTTGGAGCTTTCGGGAACATCCCGAAACCCTTTTTAGCTGCTCTTGGAGCTTTCGGGATATGTGCTGCCCCATGCTAGCAGCAAAGCCTAAAGAAAAGACTACTGCTGACGGTGCGACGCCAACCAAAGCCCATTGATGGCAATAAGCTGACCTCCAAAAAATTACTAAACCAGCCTTAGGTTTGTTTGAAAAATACGCAGCAATGCTATTAATAATCTTGGGTGTCCTCTTCCTTTATTTCAAAATGGAAATAGATTTTTGAAATAAAATAGAATTGGGTATGGTGATTGTTTCTCCGCTCTCTGTTTTAAGATGAACAAAGAAATAGGTCAAATCAGTAACTTGTCCTTCGAAGGGATAGTCTTTATCTAAGACTTTTATGCGATCTCCAATCTTTATGGGATGATTAAAAAACAGCAGTAAACTTGATGTAACATTTGAAAGCAAAGACCATTGTGCAAAAAAAGCAATGCCCAATGCAGTAATGATAGTGCCTACAAAAACAGCTATTCTATTTTGCTCAAGACCCCATACCGCTGATAACAAAATAATTAAGGCAAGAAATGAAAAGAGGTGAACAGCCTTCACAATAATCTTCCTTCTGACACGATTAAAATTATTCCTTTTGAGCGTGTTATTGATAAATATCTTAGTAATGAAATAGGTGGCTACATAACCGCAGAATACCAAGACAGTTTCTATGATTTGGATTTTGTGTGTTTGCATTTGTTCTGCTTAAATTTTTTTCTTTGTCACAAATTTTGTGCAATAACGCGAAGTTGTTTCTTTAAGTTAGGTACAATGTGCCTTATTCTATCAACACTAATATTTCCAATTTATCGCACTACACCAATTGAATGATTTTACGCACTTAACAGTATTGCTTGTCTTTCGTTGGTATTGCACAAAGTGATGAAAAACAATAGTAGTTTAGGTAATACTTCTAAAAACACTAAGCCGCAGCAGCAACTCTAGCACCAGGCATATAAGTGCCAGGAGGGCGAAAGGCAAAAAGAGGTCGGTAAAGTGCTTTATAGAAGACACCTCGACCTTAGATTTTTCTAACTTGTCTATTTCTTTGTACACAGCGGCTAGGCTGCTGTTGCTGGTAGCGCGGTAGTATTGGCCGCCTGTTTGGCTAGCTATGTTTTTCAGTAGTGCTTCGTCTATTTCTACAGGCACCATTTGCTTGCTCATGCCCATAGGCGTTTGCACAGGGTAGGGCGCCTGGCCACGGGTGCCCACGCCTATACAATATACGCGTAGCTTGTAGGCTTTGGCTATTTCTAGTGAGGTGCTAGGGTCTATAAGGCCAGTATTGTTTACGCCATCTGTTAGTAGTATTATGATTTTCGATTTGGCCTTGGCATTGCGTAGCCTATCTACTGCGGTGGCTAGGCCCATGCCTATGGCAGTGCCGTCTTGCAGCATACCACTTTTGATAGAGGCTATCTGCTCGTTGAGTATGTTGTGGTCTATGGTTATGGGGCATTGTGTAAAGCTTTCGCCAGAGAATATCACTAGGCCTATGCGGTCGTTGGGGCGCTTGGCTACAAAGTCTTGGGCTACTTGCTTGGCGGCTTCTATGCGGTTTGGTTTTAGGTCTTCGGCCATCATACTGCCAGACACGTCTATGGATAGTACTATGTCTATACCGTTGCTATCTATACTCTCGTTGATACTGCTGCTTTGAGGGCGGGCTAGGGCTACTACTAGTGCTACAAAAGCTATGCTGCGCAATACCAATAGTGTGGGTATCAGGCGTACGCGCCAGCTTGGGGCTAGCTGTGCTAGTGCGGCTAGGCTTGTGACCCTAAAGCTAGGCTGCCGTGCGCTGCTGCTGCGCCAGCGATACCAAAAATATAGGGGCAATAATAGTAGGAGAAGAAAATAGTAGGGCTGGGCAAAACTCAGGTGTTGCCCGTCTAACAATGCTCGGATCATTTTTTGGGGTTTTGAGGTTTGTTGTTGGCAGTGGCGTTGGTAGTGGTTGCGGGTTGGGGCTTGGGCTTTGTAATGCTTACAAAGTCTATGGCTAGTTTCATAGCTTCTACGTGCTCTTCGGGCATTGGTGTGGCCTTTGCAAATTTGGCAAGGTCGGCCGAGGCTAGCAAGGGTTTCAGTGCGTGGCGGTAGGCTGTCATCTCGCGGTGTTTTTTGGCTTTGCGCAGTAGCTCATCGGTGGTAAGCTCCATAGCTGGCGTCTTGAAACGCTGCTCTATGTATTGGCGTACGAGTATAGATAGTTGGGTATAATAATCTTTCACCTTGTCTTGCTGCCACAGTTCTTGCGCATCTAACTCGTGCAATAGGCGTATGGTACGTTGGTGCAGGGTTTCTTGGTATACGGGTGCAGTGCGTAGCATAGCACGTTTCTTGTTGTTGCGAAAATAAATGATGGCCCATACGAGTAGCCCTATACCTATAAGCAGCCCTATGATAATGGGCAAATTGTTGGTCCAAGAAGTGCTAACGGTGGCTATATCTTTTATAGCTTTGAAAGGCTTGCTGGTATCTACAGCAGGTGCGCCTACGCTTATGCGTAGCGAGTCTGTAAAAAAGGTGTCTACTATGCCGCCTGGCTGCTGCACAAAGAAGGCAAAGCGTGGAATGAGGTAGCTGCCAGAGTCCCAGGCGGTAATGAGTAAGCGTTGTTTGTAGCTGATGCCATCTGCAGTGGCTAGGGTGTCTATCTTACCTTTTTCTATCAGCTCTAGCTTGTTGAAGGTGTCTGGCAATACAGCCCAGCTAAGTTTTGTAGTAGGGCTAGTGCTAGCTGTAATAAAGTAGCGCAACTGATCGCCAATAGCTATTTGTACGGCATCGGCTTTGGCCTGTACTGTGGTGTTTTGGGCATTGGTAATAGCTATGCAGCTAGCCCAAAAAACAAATATTAGTGTGCTTATTTTTTTACCCATAATGGTTATTATCTTCCTTTAAAATATCCTTGCAAAGTTTTTACATAGTCTTGGTCGGTGCGCATAGGCAGCAGCGACGCACCACTTTTGGCAAACAATTGATGGCATTGTTGCTGATGTTGCACAAAAGATTTGGTGTAATGCTGGCGCAAAGCGGGTTGGCTTGTATCTACCCATAATTGTTGGCCAGTTTCGGCATCTTGCATTTGCATCAGTCCCATGTTGGGCAGTTCTTTGTCGGCAATATCATACACGTGTAGGCCTACTAAGTCGTGCTTGCGTGCTGCTAGCATCAGCGGCTTCTCGAATTGTGGACTCTTAAAATCACTCATCACAAAAGCGATGGTTTTCTTTTTGAGCACAGAATTCAAAAACTCGAAAGCTACAGCTACATTGGTACCACTGTTGGGTGCAGGCTCAAGGGTTATCAACTCGCGGATGATGCGCAAGATATGTCC
>JADLEN010000260.1 GCA_020846105.1 Chitinophagaceae bacterium
GTGCAGGGATTAGTATCATTGCATTCGAAATTTTGCTGAGAACAGAAGAGCGAAGATCTTTGAAATCGGTAGATGAAAAAACGACTGTTCGCCTATCTGACTTTATAGGCATTATACCCGCCATTACGGGAAAAGTAGAATTGGTGTATGAAGGCGAACAAGAAGGCGCAGCAAAGGTTGCAGAGCAATTGATTGGTGATGCGATTAAAACTTTGTTCGCAGAATACTTTCCGAAAATAGAAAAACTAGAGCGCCCAACAGAGCGTAGTCCTTACCAGAGTTTGATGGACTGGTTTGCAGAAAATGAAGCAGAGTTGATGGATGAAGACAATGATAAAACGTATCAGGATCAATTGATGCAAATAGAACCCTTACAAACATTGCTAAAACAATACCAGTCCGAGGTCGCAAAAGAAGATACTTATTTCCTTTCAGAATTTGTTTTGTGGGCATTAGCCGAAAACAAAAAATTGGGCAAGAATAGATTTACAGAAGGTTATCAGTTTAGAGATTTGTTGGGTAGTTTTATTAAGAAACTATAGTGCTTAAATAATTTAATAAAGCCCCTTGAAAAATCTTCAAGGGGCTTTGTTTTAAATAAAATTAATTCTTAGGAATCCTTTTCAATGTCTCCAAAAAGTATTTCCAAAATTTCTGCACTGATGAAATTTGTACACGCTCATCTGGTGAGTGTGGGCCATAGATATTTGGACCAAAAGATATCATTTGCATTTCGGGATAATTAGTACCCAAGATACCACATTCCAATCCTGCGTGAACCGCATTCACGTGAGCCTTTTCGCCAAAAAGCTCTGTGTATAATTCACTCATTATTTTTATAATCGGCGCATCGGGGCGCGGCTCCCAACCTGGGTAAGAACCGCTGAAAGTTATGTTTTCCGCATTCATCATTTCGAAGGCAGCGCTAATTGCATTTCCTAAATCAGTCTTCTCGCTATCTACCGAGCTGCGGGTAAGACATTGAATGGAATAGTTGCCGTTTTGCAGCAACACACGCGCTACATTATTAGAGCTTTGCACCAAACCTTCTATAGCAGGGCTCATTCTGTAAATGCCATTAGGACAAGCGTATAATGCTGCAAATAATTTGGCTTGAAAGTCTTTATCCATAATACTTTCAGGTATTGTTGTTGCATTCATTTCTATCATTAAATGAGCATCTGTAATCGCATATTCTGCTTTGATGTCTGCAACTAAATTTGCGAAAATTGGTTGCGCATTTGCAACATCTTTCTGTGCAACAAGCAATACGGCCTTTGACTCGCGTGGTATGGCATTGCGCAAGCTACCACCATCAATGCTACTAACGCTGATGCCAATCTCTTTGTTTAGCGTGTATAAAATGCGATTCATTATTTTATTCGCATTGCCTCTACCCAAATGTATTTCTGCCCCAGAATGCCCGCCAGTCAAACCTTTTACAGACAAACTAAATGCAGTATTACCGTCACCCACTGAAGCTGTTGGATAAGCACTCGTAGCAGTAATATCTACACCACCAGCACAACCAATTGTCAATTCATCATCATCTTCAGTGTCCAACTTCAACATTATTTTCGCCTCCAACATTCCGCCTTCAAGGTTCAAAGCACCCGTCATTCCTGTTTCTTCGTCAATTGTAAACAAAGCCTCTATGGGGGGATGAACAATATCTGTAGAAGATAAAATGGACATAATTGCTGCTACACCAATACCATTATCGGCACCAAGTGTAGTGCCTTTGGCTTTTACCCAATCACCATCAATATACATCTCTATACCTTGTGTATCAAAGTCGAAAACGGTGTCGCTATTTTTTTGATGCACCATATCTATATGGCTTTGTAGCACTACCGTTTGGCGATCTTCCATCCCGCTACTAGCAGGCTTTTTGATGATAATATTACCTACTTTATCTACTACAGTTGGCAAGCCCAATCCTTCCCCAAAAGCTTTGATAAAAGCGATTACACGCTCTTCTTTTTTTGAAGGGCGCGGCACTGCATTGAGGTCAGCAAAATGGCGCCAAAGTTCAGTGGGTTGTAATTGTTTGATTGTATCGTTCATTGTTTTGAAATTTTATTTTATGAGACTACGAAAGTACTGAAAAGGATTTACAGCAATTTTTAAGTCAAAAATTATATTCTGAAATTATTTGGCAGAATAAAAAGAAAGTGTAATTTTGATATCATTTTAATATCAAAACAAATTTTTTATGGAAAAGATTATTAAACCAGTAAATGGTTATTTAGCATTAGTAGTTTCAATGGTTTGCCTAATTGTTGGGGTAGCACTATTTGGGTGGAGCGTCCAACAAGAATCACCTTTTCTTGTTGCAATAAGCCTTTTGCTTTTCGTCACGAGTTTGATCATTATTAAAGGGCTCATTATTATTCAGCCCAACAACGCCCGAGTATTCAACTTTTTTGGAAAGTACGTGGGCACAGCAAAAGAGAATGGTTTGTTTTTTGTGAACCCATTATTTACTTCGATAAAGCTTACCCAACGTGCCCAAAATTTGGCGATGCCCACACTTAAGGTAAACGACAAGATGGGCAACCCCATTGAAATAGCGGCGGTACTTGTATGGCAAGTAAACGATACTTATAAAGCAGCCTACGAAGTGGCCGACTATATGACCTATGTAAAAAACCAAAGTGAATCTGCATTGCGAATTATGGCTACATCCTTTGCCTATGATAATATTGAAGATGAAACTGCAGATACAACATTGCGCGGTGGTGGCGACAAAGTAAACGAACTATTAGAGCACGAATTGACACAGCGATTAGACAAGGCGGGTATCATTATTAAA
>JADLEN010000261.1 GCA_020846105.1 Chitinophagaceae bacterium
TCTTCATATTATTTAGGTTTTTAATCGCAAATCTTTTAATTATTATCTAATAATGAACAACGCAAAATACCACTGCGCCCAAAAAGACCTCTACCCAGCCTGCCGCCTTGCATGGCTGTCTTGCTCCGAAAACCTGGCCGCCTTTGCCGCCTACAAAACCAATTATACGCCAGCTTTTATAGCCGCCCGTATAGCCGAAATATCGGCCGCAGCACATATGAAAAGCCTCCAAGCACGCACCCTAGCCTCTGAGGGCTACCACGCCGATCTTGTGGCCATGGCACAGCACAGCTGCCACAATTTCCAAACCATCAAACGATACATAGCAGATGCCTACCCACCCGATAGGCACAAAATGCAATACCAAGCCGCTGGCCAAGCGCACTACCGCAAGGCCGCACGCTACAATTGGGGCGCGGTAGAGGCCCTCAATACTGCCGGCCTGCTATACCTCTCCGAGTTTCAAACCCTACTTATGACCCAAGGCTACATGCCCCCCACATTCATAGCCCAATACACCGCCGATAGAGCTGCTTTTGCTGCCAAGCACCTCTTATTTATGACCCAAGAAGAGGCCAACGAAGAAAACACCCAAGCCAAGGCCATAGCCAACAACAACATCTACGCCCAGCTTATGAGGCTGTGCCGCGATGGCCAAGAAATTTTTAAAAACAATGAAGTAATGAGCAAGCAATTTACCTTCTCAGAATTATTAAAGAAGGTAAACGGCAAAGGCACAGCAGGCTACCGCGGCACCCAGCCCCATAGCCCCACAGCCCTACCTACACAAAACCAAGATGCACAAAAACCATAGCTCAGCTAGCCTACCTACAGCCAGCCATTAAGGGCAATAGCCTTAGTATGTTACCGCCCACAAATAGCCAATACCTGTTCAGCATCCAATCTACTCAATTCGTTATACTCGAAAGGTCTTTGTGATTCTTTGCGCAAAGCTTTGTGCCCTTTGTTGTGGAAAATTAACTACAAAGAACACAGAGAAAAAAGCCCAAAGGGCACTAAACCTTTTTGTTGTTAAACGGGTAAAAAGCCTAGCCTGGCTGCAAACGCCAAAAGGTCTGTTAGGTAAGACACTTGCTCTAGCACAAGCCATCTTCTACCCAACCAAGCCTTTAACTATTTCGTTTTTTTTATCAGCAGCAGCCCTAGCCACTAGCCACTAGCCCACGGCAGGGCTTTTGAAGTCGGGCAGCAGCACACGCCCATCATCTATCAAAAAAGATAGGCGGTAAAAATCTATGTTTTGTGCCACCCACGGGTCTTTCATTTTCCAATCTCTAAACTGGTCGTTGCTCACCACCAAGCAGTGCATAGATTTTACAGCAAGTATTATAAAGGTATCGGCCGTGGTGGCGGCAGGCGCCATTGTGTATTTGCACAGGGCTTGCAGCTCGGGCTCTAGCTCGGGGTCCACTAGCCTATGCTTCAGAGCCGCATCTATCACCACTTTTATCTCTTCAAACCCCAGTTTTTTCAGCTCCTTCACCATCAGTATCATATTGGCTATGCGTGGCTTGCTATCCTTGGCGCCATTGCTGTTGTACGCCACGTTGCTACCGTCTACCATCACCCTACGGTTTTGTAGTTGCATCGTTTCAAAATATTCGCCATCCGTATCGTAGCTGCCATATTGCTTCACAGCCTTGCTATCCGTTAAGAAGCGCACTATGTCGCTCACATTGTTCATCCCTATCGTAAACCACTGGGGCAACACTTGCGTATCGGGCAGCTGCTCCTCTGCAATAGCCTTGCTCAGCAGTTCATTTATTTTATTTATAGACACTTTTTTGCCTTGCGGCAATTTCGATAGCAGCGTCAGCAACACCCTTTGGTCATAAAAATCGGCAGAACCCTTCAGTATATCTAAGTTCAAGAAACGTTGGTACTCTTCAAGATTGCCAATACCGTTTTCCTTAGCCAAATAATAATCCACACCCAAAGGCAGGCCCATATCTTTGCCAGCTTGGTAGTCGGCGGCAGTGTCAAAACCCTTGCTTTTGGCTATCAAGTATAGCGGCCTATTATCAAAACCCAGTTTGTGCGCCTCTAGCATGTCGGCAAAGCAGTCAAAACCATTCTCCACCGCATCCTTATACAGCGCCAGCGAGCTAGCATAGCTATGCATCAGGCCCTCGCCGTTATTTTTTTTGCTATCGCAAAAATCTTCATAACCCTTTAAAAAACCTTTTTCTTTAATAGCGTCATAAGTGCCCTTATCGTCTATGCCCGCCTCGCTCACTATTTTATAATCATTGTAATGTTGGTATCCGCCCGCTATGGCTTGGTAATATTGCTGTGCATCCGGAAAATCTTTCACCCTCGCATCCTGAAAATCCTCTAGCGTACGGTATCCTAGGCATGGCTGCCTTAGCAATCCGCCCTTGTGGCTAGCCGCAAAGTGGCTAATGTTGCCATCAGTGTCGTTCAGCAAAAAAAGCGAGCGCAGTTGGTTGCCATCGGCAAAACGATAAAACTCTTGAAGGTCTTCAAACTCTATACAAAATTCAGACTGGATGTTGGCCACCCTATAATATTTAAAAGTGCGGTTGTTAGTACTCATTGTTATAAGATTTTAGGAAATAAAATAAAGCAATTACAAAGAAAAATTTTAGTCAATGTCTAAATATTTTTTGGTACCCAAGTTTTCTATAGGCAGGTCGTTCGGCTTATTTTTTTCATAAGCTCTTTCCCTGCATACCAATACCGGTATTCTGAAATTTTGCTTCTCCATCTCCGCCACTTTGTTATTAAAGAGTGCTACAGTTTCGGCAGTCAAGGCGCCCATTCCATCATAAAATTGGATTACAGAGGCTATAGGCACTATCCCAATCAAAATCTCTAATAATCCTGTATTCTCTTCGTTTATCACCACCGATTCGTTCAGCACCTTGTTTGCTTCTAAGTGTGGCGCAAAGGCATCTTTGGCAGGCAATATTGTATCTTTAAAAAACTGAAAAGCAGCAGCACTATCCTTATAGCTCAGGTCTATCCATTCATTACAAAGGGTATTAAACGTGGCTGCTTCAGCCGCTATAGCCCCCTTTATAGAAGATAATATTGCCGCAGAAGGCTGCACCAGATTAGGCAAATTCATAAAATGTTCCATCACTATCGCGTCGTTGTTGGCAGCCCTTGGGTCATGGCTATTTACGGGCAAGTTGGTATTATTCCATTCCTTTTCTTGCAAAAAAGGGTCTTGTAGCACCGCCATTACTTGGCTATCGAGCCTATGAGCGGGCACTTTATATTTAGCAAGATCAGCTATACCTTCAACTTTATATCCCTCCAACAAATAAAGTAAGACCTCATGGAGATTTACATTGCGCCTTGGACCTTTTGGGTTACCCTCGAAAGCTTGATTACTGATGCTTTCAAAAATAAATTCACCTTTTTTGCTTAACTCATATAGTTGCGACAAACCAAATTCCTTGGCACCATCCAATCGTGGCTGCAACGACATCGCAAACAATTCATTGGTAGAGCGTTCCCAATGTTTAAACATAGCAATAGCCTTCCCATCCTTATGTTTTATTTTATTATAAAACTTTACTCCTTCTATCATCTCGAAAAAATCGTTCTTCTTACCAGGTTCATCCCTTGCAAAGTCTCTTGCGAGGCAATTCAGTTTAAATAAAAAAGATTCATCCAAATAAGCTTCTATATTGATAAATGTGCTCGTCATGTTACTAGCAATAATAGTATCATTGGCAAAAAGATAAGACAATCTAATGCATAACCCATCAGAAACAACAGAAATCTTAGAGAGGTCGGTATTGAAAATCAACAATTTCATGCTAGCAAAATTTTATTGTGAATAAAAAGTAAGCCAAATATAGAA
>JADLEN010000262.1 GCA_020846105.1 Chitinophagaceae bacterium
CACACTTTTATACCTTTGAATGATGCGGCATACACCCGTGGAATGTTGACATTAAATAAGGTTCCGGGTTGCATTTTGTCGGCTAGCATTTTGCTCACAATAGTCCTTGCTACTTTTTGGGCTACCGAAAAATCGGCATCGAAGCTAAAATCAGCCAGAGAGAACCCTACCGATGGAACACCCTCTATTGCCGCTTCCATAGCTGCACTCATAGTGCCCGAATAGATAACGTTTATAGAAGAATTAAGTCCGTGATTGATACCGCTCACGCAAATATCGGGCTTGCGGTGCAATATTTGATTAGTGGCAAGTTTTACACAATCTACAGGTGTTCCGCTACATTGATAAGCGTCTATTCCTGTGAAAACATCAACTTTATTCATTCGCAATGGCTTGCCAATAGTGATCGCATGGCCCATGCCACTTTGTGGGCTGTCTGGCGCTACTACCACTATTGTGCCCAAACCCCTCATCGCCGCTACCAAGCAGCGAATGCCAGGTGCGGTAATGCCATCGTCATTGGTAACTAAAATTATGGGTTGACTACTTGTGTTATCCATTAGGCAAAGGTATTCATTCTGAACTTTTTTTCTGCGCCCTAAATAGCACAAACTATACACAAATTTTGCAGGTCTATGAAATTTACATGCCAAAAAACATAGATTTGCAGCTATGTTGAGAATTGGCAAAATCGTAGCAACTCACGGGCTCAATGGCACTTTGATAATGACCCATATTGCAGGTAAAAGTAACTGGCTAAAAATAGATCAGGTATTATTTGTTGCCATTCAAAAAGAAAATAAAATACCCTATTTTGTTACTGCTTGCAAAGCTCATTCAGACGATGAATACCATATACAATTAGATGAGGTAAACACCATCGAGGCTGCCAAAAAATTCATTGGCAAGCAGGTGTATGTAGCCGAAGAATTATTGACCCAATCAAAAGTGGATAGTCCATTGCTTTGGGTTGGCTTCAACATTGTAGATGTACACTTAGGTAGTCTTGGAGCGCTTATTGATGTTGCTCAAACAGGACATCAATGGGTAGGCACTATCTTGCACGAAGGCAAAGAGGTGTTGTTGCCACTCGTAGAGCCATTATTGCAAGAAGTGAACCTCAGAAATAAGTACATCAGAATGACATTGCCCGAAGGATTGTTAGATATTTAGATTGTAAAATTTTTAGCAGTGCTTAGTCACATTCACAAGCCCATTCTTTGTCAAGGTCTATGCAGGTAATTATGGTAAGCTCATCGGCACATGGGGCTACCACAAGCCTTATGTGTTGGTTCTGCACTTTTGTGTAGGCTTCTATCGCATATTTTTTTTCACAGTCACCTTTATCAAGTTCGCTTTTTTTGTAGTTCACTTTTCCATCTTTTATTAATTCTTTTACCTCACGCTCATCAATATGTCGGCATGCCATACGGCATTTGGCATGTTTGGTGTAGTTTATTTTAGATGGGTTTCTATTTAGTCCTCTGTTGGTTGTAGCAAGCTTTGTCTTTTGTTTGGGCCCACTTTTAGGGGTAGTAGTGGTGGTTTTTGGAGCTACGTTTTCAGACCCATTATTATTGATATAAAGTGCAATACCGGCAAGTATTATTAGAAATAAAAAAGGGGCTATTTTTTTAAAATTCATTGTAAATGCTCAATTAGTTACATGTAAAAGTAAAGGGCAAACGAATGCTTGCCCTTTACCATAGTTTATTAATTCTCCAGAAAATTATTTGAATGCATTGATACCTGTAACATCCATTCCAGTTATTAAAAGGTGAATATCGTGCGTGCCCTCATAAGTTACTACCGACTCCAAGTTCATCATATGACGCATAATACTGTATTCACCAGTAATGCCCATTCCGCCGTGCATTTGGCGTGCTTCTCTACAAATATTCAATGCTATTTCGCAAGAGTTGCGCTTGGCCATACTTACTTGTGCTGGTGTTGCTCTGCCATCATTCATCAACATGCCCAAGCGCCAAACAAGCAATTGTCCTTTGGTGATTTCGGTAATCATTTCGGCAAGCTTTTTTTGTTGTAGTTGGAAACCTGCAATTTGCTTGCCAAATTGGCTGCGTTGCAAGGTGTACCGCAATGCAGAATCGTAACAATCCATAGCAGCGCCAAGTGCACCCCATGCTATACCATATCGTGCTTTGGATAAGCAGCCTAAAGGACCTTTAAGGCCTTGAACGTTTGGTAAGATATTTTCTTTGGGTACTTTCACATTGTCAAAAACAAGCTCGCCAGTGCAGCTCGCTCTTAGGCTCCATTTTCCATGAATTTCGGGTGTGGTAAAACCTTCCATACCACGTTCCACTATCAAGCCACGAATGACACCAGCTTCATCTTTCGCCCAAACCACAGCTACTTGTGCTTCTGGTGCGTTAGAAATCCACATTTTAGCACCATTAAGTATCACGTGGTCTCCAGCATCTTTGATATTGGTAATCATACTGTTTGGGTCACTACCACTATCGGGTTCCGTAAGTCCAAAGCAGCCAAGCCATTCGCCCGAAGCTAATTTTGGTAAATATTTTTTACGTTGTTCTTCGCTTCCGTAGGCATAAATAGGGTACATTACCAAACTGCCTTGCACGCTTGCCGTACTGCGCATACCACTATCACATCGTTCAATTTCTTGCATCATTAGCCCGTAGCTAATATAATCAAGGCCTCCGCCACCATATTCTATAGGTACTGTGGGGCCAAAAACGCCCAAATCACCCATTTGGGGTACTAGATGTTTAGGGAAATGATTGTTTTGTGCCCAATTTTCGATATTAGGGCTAACCTCTTTTTTTATCCACGCACGCACTGTATCTCTAATAAGTTTGTGCTCGTCGGTCAATAATTCGTCTAATTGATAATAATCGGGGTGTGTAAATAGGTCTTGTGCCATATTCTTTGTTAAAGTTGAATTATAAGTGGCTGTAAAGATAGCATTTTTGAATTTCAGAATATACTTTTGTAGGCGGTTAAAGTTTACTAAAAACTTTATAACTAAACCAATTAGTTTTTGATTTTAAATTTCTTTTGGATTAATTATAATTTTTGAATTCCAATGTCTATTTTGCTCAGCAAATTATTTGTTAAACTA
>JADLEN010000263.1 GCA_020846105.1 Chitinophagaceae bacterium
AAAAAAGTAGCAAACCGAAATTTGCTACTTTTGCTTCAAAGTTTTTTATTCTCAAACCTGTATTGCTTTTTTAGGACGACACACTATTTGTTTAAAATAGGATTCTAGCTGCACAGCTATAATATCCCAGCTAAATTTAGATCTGATAATTTGGGCGCCCTGCTCCCCTACTTGTTGGCGCATCGTGGCCGATGATAGTAATTCGATTATACTTTGGGCAAACAAATTTGCATCTGTTTGCATTATCGCTCCTGCTCCGCTTGTTATACCAAGTCCTTTAAAACCTATATTGGAGCATACTACAGGTACTCCCATAGCCATTGCTTCCAACACTTTGTTTTGTGTGCCCGCACCAAATCTTAATGGCGCTACTACTACGCTAGCTGTATTGTATTGTACAGACAAGTCTTTGATAAAACCTGTTACTTTAATATTTTCGGTAGCCAATGCCAATACTTTGGCCACAGGACGCTGACCCGCAATGATAAATTTTACCGAAGGAAAAACCTTTAGAATCTGCGGAAAAATATCCGATACAAAATATTGCACAGCATCAATATTGGGCCCATAATCCATATTACCGGTAAACAATAAGGTATGATTATGAGCATAGTCGTGATGGCCAGCAACAAACAAACTAGTATCTACCCCATTGGGCAATAAGCTGATGTTGCTAAGCTGATGCTGCTCTTGCAAGTACTGCTGATCTTCAGCAGAGCATACAAGAGATAGTTGGTACGACCTAAGAATTTGCTCGTATTTAAAAACTCTTTTTTGCTCCAACCGCTCGAAGAAACGAAGGAGAATATTTTTGGTAGTAGCTTGTTTGCGTTGCCAATACAATGAAAAGGCATCTGGCAAATCTAAAATCCGTGGAATTCCTTGCTCTTGGGCCAAGTATTGCGCCATACGCAAATGCTGAACATGAATGGCATCAAATTGTTCTTGCTTTGTTATTTTCATTACAGCATTGCGCATTGCCCTACTTCGAAAATAATGAACTTGGAATGGTGAATTATCAAAAATACCACCAATACAATTCAAGGCCGACTGCCACTTAGCTAAGCCAATAAAAGTAACTTTTGTAAATGTTTTTTCTAGCTCAGACTTATATGTCCAGTCGTCGGCATTTTGGGCAAAAGCTATAAGATGCAGCTCATGTTGCTTACACAGCCTTTTAGCAAGATTAAAAATCTTTAGTTTGTCACCTCTGTAAGGTGGATATGGTACGCGGTTGGCAAGAAAAAGTATCTTCAAATCTAAAAAGGAATAAAACTACAGAATAAACACTACGATGAAAAAGGAGTTATTTCATTATTTCGTGTCCTAATTTATCTCTTTTTGTTTTGAGGTAAAACTCGTTGTGCGGATTGGAAGGAATTTCAATACTTACGGTATCAACAATTTCTAAGCCATAACCTAGCAAGCCTGCTCTTTTGCGCGGGTTGTTACTTATCAATCTTATTTTGGATACGCCAAGATGTCTTAGAATTTGAGCCCCAACTCCATAGTCTCGCTCGTCATTTTTAAAACCCAAAGCAAGGTTGGCCTCTACCGTATCTTTACCTTCTTCTTGAAGTTTGTATGCTTTAAGCTTGTTGGCAAGCCCAATACCTCTACCCTCTTGGTTCATGTATAATACTACTCCTTTCCCTTCTGCATTCACCATTTTCATGGCGGCATCCAGCTGGTCGCCACAATCGCAGCGCAGCGAGTGCAGTACATCGCCTGTTACGCAAGAGCTATGCACCCTTACCATAATAGGTTCATCTTTTTCCCAGGTGCCTTTTACAAGCGCCAAATGCTGCTCGCCAGTGCTTTTCTGTTGAAAATCTACTAACTGAAAATCGCCAAATTTGGTTGGCATTTCTACCCTAACAATCTCTGTTACCAAAGACTCCTGCGCCAAGCGGTACTCAATCAAATCTTTTATTGAAATAATTTTAAGGTCGTGCTTTTGGGCTATTTCTATTAGTTGTGGCATACGGGCCATAGTACCGTCGTCATTCATTATTTCTACCAGCACACCTGCAGGCTCGTGCCCAGCAAGCATTGCCAAATCTACGGTAGCTTCTGTGTGGCCCGACCTTCGCAACACACCCTCTGGCCTTGCACGAAGTGGAAAAATATGCCCAGGACGTCCAAGGTCTTCTGGTTTTGTATTAGGGTCTATCAAAGCATGCACCGTTTTAGAACGGTCTTGTGCGCTGATACCTGTAGTACATCCATTACCTATCAAATCTACCGAAACGGTAAAAGGCGTTTGGTGCAAAACAGTATTATTTTCTACCATTAGGTTTAGGTTCAGCTCGTCGCAACGCTCTGCTGTAATAGGTGCACAAATAAGGCCTCGGCCATACTTGGACATGAAATTGATTACTTCGGGGCTTGCATTTCGTGCTGTGGTCACAAAGTCGCCTTCATTCTCTCTGTCTTCGTCATCTACCACTATTAATAATTTGCCATTTTTCAGGTCTTCAATTGCCGATTCTATTGTATTGAGCATGCTATGCAGCAGTATTTATTTTGCTGGCGCAAAGGTAAATAATAAGTACTTGCAAAAAACCCAATATTTTCATTCGGCTACCCTTTAAAATACAATGCAGGAATAGCCAAAATGTATCGATTAGATTTCTGAAAATAATAGCGAGGTTTTGAATTAAACCTTCTAATTTTGCCTTCTGTTTTTTTAACAAAAAAATAAACACTTTATTGTGAGTAAGAATGCGAATAAGGTTTCGGCGGCAGGCTTGTTAATAGCACTTGGTATTATTTTTGGCGATATTGGTACATCTCCCTTGTACGTATTTAATGCCATTTGCGACGGCAAGCACATTTCCGATTTATTGATAATTGGTAGCCTCTCTTGTGTTATCTGGACGCTTACTTTGCAAACAACTATCAAGTACGTATCCCTCACCCTCCGCGCCGATAACAAAGGTGAAGGCGGCATCTTTTCGCTATATGCCCTCATAAGAAGGCATGGCAAATGGGCAGTGTACCTAGCTATGATTGGTGGCGCTGCTCTACTAGCCGATGGTATGATAACCCCACCTATTTCTATTACCTCGGCGGTAGAGGGGCTGCGCAATATTCCTTCCCTCAAGTTTTTGCCCGATAGCATTATTGTTCGTATCGTTATTGTTATTTTATCTGCCTTGTTTATTTTTCAGCAATTTGGTACTGCGTGGATAGGCAAGATGTTTGGCCCTATAATGTTTGTGTGGTTTATGATGTTGGGTGTGCTGGGGCTTTCGAGTATTGGTCTCGATTTGCATATTCTCAAAGCTTTCAACCCAGTGTGGGCATTCCAATTGCTGAGCCAATACCCTAGTGGTTTTTGGATATTAGGTGCTGTTTTTCTTTGTACCACAGGTGCCGAAGCTCTTTACTCCGACCTTGGGCATTGCGGCCGTGGTAATATCCGCATCTCTTGGATATTTGTCAAAATCTGCCTGATCCTAAACTATCTAGGGCAAGGCGCATACCTACTCAGCCACAATGGTCAGTTGTGGAGCTCCGAAGTGTCCAACCCATTCTACGCTATAGTGCCCCATTGGTTTCTGCCCTTTAGTATTATCATAGCTACTATGGCGGCTATTATTGCTAGTCAGGCTTTGATATCAGGGTCTTTTACCCTAATAAGCGAGGCTGTAAAGCTAAACCTTTGGCCCAAAATGCGTATCCTCTACCCTACTGTAGAGCGTGGCCAATCTTATATCCCGGGTATCAATAGTCTATTGTATATAGGTTGTGTAATGATGGTTTTGTATTTCCAAAAAGCATCCAATATGGAGGCCGCATATGGCCTAGCCATTACTATATGTATGATAATGACTTCCATACTGTTCTCCTATTACATGTCTATCCGTAGGGTCAATATTTTTGGTATCATTGCTTACCTTATCGTTTTCCTGTCTATTGAGTTTTCATTTTTGATAGCCAACCTCAAAAAATTTCCGCACGGCGGGCAGGTCACTATTATAGTAGCAGGGCTATTGTTTTTGTGCATGTTTGTCTGGTATAGAGCACGCAAAATCAAAAACCGATATGTAGAGTTTGTGAAGCTAGACGACTATGTGGGTATTATACAAGAACTTAGTAACGACAAGTCTATACCTAAATACGCAACACACCTTGTGTACCTTACTAGTGCCGACAACCCCAAAGAGATAGAACACAAAATTATTTCCTCCATACTCATACGCAAGCCCAAGCGTGCCGATATTTATTGGTTTGTGCACGTCAACGTTACCGACGACCCTTATACAATGGAGTATTCTGTAGAAACCGTTATCCCCAATGAAATAATCCGTATCGAGTTTCGCCTAGGTTTCCGGGTAGACCAGCGGATACAAATGATGTTTAAGAAAGTAGTAGAAGACATGGTGCAAAATAGGGAGGTATACATTGTGAGCCGCTACGAGTCGCTGAGTAAAAACAATGTCAAAGGCGACTTCCGATTCATTGTAATCGAAAAATTCTTGTCGCTTGAAAACGAGTTGCCCATGTACGAACGCCTCATTATGCGTGGTTATTTCTTCCTCAAAAAACATAGCCTGTCTGAAGAGCGTGGTTTTGGGCTAGACCCCTCAGACGTAACGCTCGAAAAGTTTCCACTCATCATTCAGCCCTCTAGCTTCTCCAAATTGAAAAGGCGTGACTAGCTTGTCCGTATTATTTACCGAAGTGCGCCCAAA
>JADLEN010000264.1 GCA_020846105.1 Chitinophagaceae bacterium
ATTTTAGAAAAAACCGACTTTCGTAGCGCCTACAATTACAGCATTCACCCAGAGCGCAACCGTATCAAAAAAGCAAAATTTGCACAAGCAGGACTTGCAGGTTTGTTGCAGCATTATGATATCGTGATAGCGTAGCTGCTATTCTTATTCCACCACTATGCGCTCTCGCTGCACATTTCCTGCATCGTTGTTGGTGGAAATTGAATAAAACAATTTCTAAACACCAAGGGCGGCGAAAAAATTCAACCTTTTTTTATAGTCTATCGCTTCAAACGACTTATTTTCCCATACCATCTCAATCATTTCAACATTCAAACTCTTGGCATATTGTAACAACTGCTCCTTTTGTTTGTCGTTGGTAAAGCTCGAAACAAAAATCGCCTCAATGCAATCAGTAACATCTAACATCATAGTTCTGTCAAATACCATTTCGCCACGAATTTGCTGAAAGCTACAATTGTCCTTATCAAACATTGCCCCAATACGAAATTCATTTTCACCAGTGTAATCTTTGTGTTTACAGAATATCGATTCCTTTGTCTGTTTTTTAAGTTCCTCTTTGTATTGTTCCTTTCCTACCTTTTGTAGGTGATCCATTTGAATATCCCCTACTTTTTTCATAGACAATTCTTGATAGGTTAGGTATTTGACATCACCTGTAATTAGTTCAATTTTTTCTCTTTTTTTTGAAAGGATCTTTTCTTTTGAAAATGCAATACAAACGCCCGAATATTTGTCGGCATATTGATCCCACATTCTCGGCTTTGCAAATCCAAACAATTCTTCGTTACCCTTAAATTGTGTATGAAAACTTGGACTCGCAAAATCTTCGCCCATAGTGTTTTTACAGAAACAAATCATACAAAATCGATTTTCCATATCATCTACAAAATCATGTAATTCGTTTTCGTCATTATTTAGTTGTTCAGATTCAATTCTAGTTGATTTATAACTCATCACACTTCTTTCTGATGTTTTGCTTTCTATCGGGTCGTTAGATTTACGAGATAGGCTAAATTGTAATTCTTGTTTATAAAGAATAAAATCAATCGCTGTTGAAGCTTTGGTGTAATGATAAATGATATCATCGTTATAAATTCTTTTAAAAAATTCAATATCCATAATATTTACCTTGTTGTTTTTATATTTTGGTCAACCCTTATCTCCAAAAATAAAGAAAATAATTTTCAAGAATCAGTTACTTTTAATTGCATTTACCCCTAACTTTATACTTATGCATATAGCTACAATGCACATACACGCGCCACCTGTCCCCGAAAGCCCAAAAAGCTAAAAAATAGCCTTGCAGGTGTTCCCGAAGGGCTAAAAATTAGAAAAATAAGGTTTCGGGATATTCCCGAAGGCTTAAAAATCAGAAAAATGACCTTTCGGGATATCCCGAAGGGGCAAAAATCAGAAAAACAAGCCTTCGGGATGTTCTGGACGCTTAAATCATTCATTTTTAATACTTAAAACTATATTTTATGTTGTTTACAGGATTAGACTTTTCAAAACTACGCAACGCCGAGTTGCTCCAATTTATTACCGATATAATAGATATTATCATTATCAGCAACCCTGCACAGCTTAATGTAGCGGCGCAGTTGCTGGCTTTGCAAAATATCCGTACCGAGATAGAAGCCCTATTTATGACCGACCAAGGCAGCGATACCACGCCCCGTATACAAGCTGCCGACCGCCGCCGCGACGAAGCCATTTTAGGTATTACTAATATTGCAAACGCCTTTAGCTATCATTACGACCCTGCCAAGCGTGCCGCTGGCGTATCTATTGCCGATAACTTGCGTATGTATGGCAGCACTATTGCCAACCAAAATTATATGGCAGAAACTACCCTTATCCGCAACTTTTTGCAAGATGCCGATACCAAACAAGAAATAATGAATGCCGTAGGCGTGCTAGACCTTGCCGATTGGCTTACCGAACTGCGCCAAGCCAATGACGATTTTCACGCCAAGTACCTCTTGCGCAGCCAAGAGATAGGTGCTGCCAACCCCAATACTATCAGGGAAAAGCGCCTTGATGCTGGGCAGCGTTACTATACCCTCCGCGATACTGTTGGTGCCTACCATACCATCAACAACGGTATCAACCCTTGGGGCAAAGCGGTAAATGACATCAATGCCATTATCTCACAATACAATGTACTATTGGCTGGGCGCGCCAACGAGCCGCTGCCACCTGCACCTACGCCAGTGCCACCGCCACAAGGCTAATACCTAGGACACAAAAGAGGCAACCTAAAAAATTAGATTGCCTCTTTTATATATCGTGGTTTGGTATTAGTTCTTTTTGGTGTAATACTCAACAAATTCGTATTTCAAATTCATATTATCAAGGGTAAACTCGCCTTTGGAACTTAGGGTGAGCTTATTGCCACTGAGTGCATAGGTCACGGTATCCGAAGTCTGAAATGGTGCAAAACCTTCGATAACATAGGTAAATTTGGTAATAATGCTGCTACCACTCACCACATAAGTGCCCGAGCGGTATACGGTATCATTTCTTCTATGGATAAAGGTTTTGTCGGTATTGTAGCTGAGTAAAGAGCTGTCGGCGTCATAGTCTATAGCAGTCTCCTTCAGGTTGCCATTCTGCCATTCTTTAAAATTGGCAGCGGTTTGCATCCATACACCGCTGATATCGGCGGCGGGTGTGGTATTTTTATCCTCGTCTTTTTTGCAAGAGCTAATGGTGTATGCCGTGCAGATGGCAAATAGCAGGTACAGTAGTTTTGTTTTCATGTTGTTTGTTGTTTTAGTATTGGGCGCAAAGATAGTGGCATTCCATTAAAATCTCTATGTTCATTTTGCCACAGCCCTTATTGCTGCACGGTATAATACACGCAGGTGGTAATAAAATTGCGCAGGTAGGGTATGCTGCCAATAAAGCCCAACTGCTTGCGGGGCTGCAGGCCAAATTTGTATTTGTAAATAGGGTTGATGAGGTAGTGCTGCTTGTGCACCACGCGTAGCCCTGCATTCTTAATATACTGCTCAAATTGGCCAATGGTGATTTTGGTATCCCAGATTTCTTGCAAGGCTATGATGGTGCCTTCGCTCTCGCCCATAGCTTTGAGCATGCTTTTGTACATAGGCCATGGCAAGATATGGTAATAGGGTAGCTTGCTGGCTAGTTTGGTTTCGCACACTTGCTGGTGCCCACCAAAAGGCATGTGCCAAGGCGGAAAGCCAAAGAATATTTGCCCGCCAGGGCGCAAAAACCTAGTGAGGTGTGGGATAAATTTGTGCTGCTCGGGCACGTGCTCTATCACATCTTTGAGTATAATGATGTCGAATGTGCCTTCATATTTTGCCACAAAATCATCGTCGTAGATATTTTGGCTCAGCAGCGTGGCAGTGCCTTTGGCTACATATTCTGTAAGAAAATCTTTGGCGTGCTCTATCCTTGCCGCTGCCAAATCTACGCCCACACAATTGCAGCCACGTTGCAAGAAAGGTTTCAGCACGCCCCCCTCGGCACAGCCCACCTCTAGCACCGTAGTAGCAGCATTGATGGTGTGGGTATCCGCTATAAAGGGCAGTACATAGTTTTCAGAATTCTCGACCTGCTGATCGAAACGTACTTGGATATTTTTGTGTTGTATGAGCGCCAATGGATGTAGTGTTTTTTGATTGCTTGAAGGCTGTAAATTTATACAGAAATTATTTATTGGGCACTGCTTGTTCCAATTGTTTTTTAATGCTCTCGTCGTGTATTATCTGCCACAATGCTGCAATGTATTGCTTGTCTAATGCCTGTAAATGACCTTGCTGGCAGCGGGTATCTAATATTTCGCGCCAGCGCTCGGGCTGGTAAGCGGTTAGGTTGTTTTGTCTTTTTATAGCGCCCATTTGTGCACTTATCTCCATCCGTTTGGCTAGTAAGTCTATTATTTCGGCATCTATATTATCGGCCGTTTGGCGCAGGTCTTCAAGGACTAGGTTGTGGGTAGGCACCGATGTTTTGCGCACTTCTAGCTGGGCCATTAAGGCGTGCAACTCTTGTGGTGTTATCTGCTGTGCGGCATCGGTCCAGGCCTCTTTTGGTTGGCAATGGGTTTCTATCATCAAGCCATCAAAGCCAATATCCAAAGCCTTTTGCGCCACTTGGCCCACCAATGCAGCTTGGCCAGTGATATGGCTGGGGTCGCAGAAAATAGGTAGCTGCGCAAAACGCCTTCTGAGCTCTATAGGTATAATCCAGTTGGGCTGATTACGAAAATTATTACTGCTTTTATAAGTAGAAAATCCGCGATGCACCGCAGCCACATCTGTGATGCCCGCCGCCATTATGCGCTCTATGGCACCTTGCCACAAATCCACATCTGGGTTCACGGGGTTTTTCACCATTATGGGTATTGCTATCCCCTTTAGCGCATCGGCAATATGCTGCACCTGAAAAGGGTTTACTGCAGTGCGTGCACCTATCCACAAACAGTCTATGCCATATTTAAGTGCTAGCGCTACATGCTCTGCCTCTGCCACTTCGATAGCTATCTTGTAGCCAAAATGTTGTTTGATTTGTTGTAGCCAAGCAAGCGCTTCTTCACCTTTACCCTCGAAAGAGCCAGGCCGCGTGCGGGGTTTCCACACACCTGCCCTGAAAAGCTGCAAGGGCAAGCCCTTCATGCCCTCGGCGGTTTGCCACAATTGTTCTAGGCTTTCTGCACTGCAAGGGCCTGCTATCAAATATGGCTTGGGGGCTTGGTGAAAAAATGACATAGGCAAAGGTAAATGGAATTTGTGGGGAGGGATAATAAAATGAACTTATAGCTGCTTTTGCATAGCGGTATGCGGGATACCTACTTCTGCAAATGGCGCACCATAGCTAGTGTAGCCTAGCTTTTGATAAAAAGCTTCGGCGTATTGGCGTGCGTGCAAATGTATTTCCAAGACACCCTTTTTACGCGCATCATTTTCTGCATTAGTTATTAATTGCTTGCCCAAGCCTTTGCCTTGCATATCCGCAGCCACAGCCATTTGTCGTAGTTTCAGCCTATTGCCGCCCATGTTTTTGAGCATTAAGCAAGCCACTACTTTAGTGTCTATTACAGCTACCCAAATATCATCTTCTTTGTCGGCACTTGTATCTTCATTGTGTAGCGACAGGCCCAATGGCACACGCAATACTTGATGGCGCAAGTCATAAACTTGGGCATACATAGCATGTTGTGTATCGATAGAAAAATATTGTACGGTTTGCATAAAAGTGGGTGGTCTTAGAAAGGTGTATTATTTCAAATCAATGATTGTAGTTTCATCAGATTTTATTTGAAACTTCATCACTTTTTCGGGTAGGCCGGGCACCATATTATAATGTATTTCGTAAGGGCCAGGTTTCAACTCTACTACTTGGCTAGCGGGGTTGCCA
Organism: Chitinophagaceae bacterium; assembly: GCA_020846105.1. GTDB lineage: Bacteria > Bacteroidota > Bacteroidia > Chitinophagales > Chitinophagaceae > Rurimicrobium. Next base: position 5,395 of record JADLEN010000264.1, read on the forward strand.
GTGATATTTACTTGCCAAAACCTAAGGTACTTATCGCCAAGCGGATAATACAAATTGGCCTTGCCCATGCTGTTGGTGTTCATTATCTGTACTACACCTGGCACATCTATGGGTATGATGGCGGTAGCGCCAAAATTAAGGTCGAGCGAGCGCACCGTCACCGGTAGGGTGTTAATTTCTACATGGTAATTTCCCGGAGGGTAAGGCAATACGGTATCGCAATCTTGTGTCACCATTGGTTGTGGTACAAAGTTGCGTTTTACTTGTGCTTGATATTGGCCTACAGGCTTTTTGGTATTCCCTGTTTTCCATACAAATTGCAAGCTGCCACCAGCCACGGTAATTGTAATTTTATTCACCATATTGGGGGATATTTCTATATTATGCAAAAAT
>JADLEN010000265.1 GCA_020846105.1 Chitinophagaceae bacterium
AGCCCAACCTGCGCGGGATGGCAGCTGTACCCCGCTGAAGCCTTTGCGGCGGCGGCCTTGGGGCGGAGTACAAGCAACAGCCCGAGACCCAAAGCTTAACGAAGGAGACGAAAGCTTAATCGCCCAAAAGAAAGGAGTAGGCTTGGGGGCTTGCCAATATTTGTGCCCACTAGCGCTGCTTGTTGGTGATAAAAACAATAGTTTTGTACAGCGCCGCGTGCCGCGCACCTAATAGCTACTACTTGTGAAAACTACCAAACTATTAATACTCTTACTTGCCTGCGCTATGCCTACCTTGGCGGCGCGCATACTGATACCAATGGATGCCACGGGCCAAAAACAACACCTAAAGGCATACGGGGTGGCTTTTGCTAGCTTGCGTATGGATGTGTCGGTAGATTGGTTGCTCAACTATCGCGGAGGCAGTTTTGCGATAGTACAAAACGACCGCCTAGAGCGGCTATGCAAGCTGCGGGGTGTGAGCTACGATATTATTACCGATGCCCAATACCTAGCCATCGTAGACAATATAGCCGACCCCAACAGCAACGAAGACATCATAAAACTAGAAAAAGCACCCAAGATAGCCGTATATACCCCACCCGGCAAGCACCCTTGGGACGATGCCGTGACGCTGGTATTGGAGTATGCCGAAATACCCTTTGACAAGCTATACGACGACGAGGTGCTGGCGCAAAAGCTACCCGAGTACGACTGGCTACACTTGCACCACGAGGATTTTACGGGGCAATACGGCAAGTTTTGGGGCGCATATAGGTATGCTAGCTGGTACCAAGAAGATGTAAAACTGAGCGAGGGCATAGCCAAGCGCAACGGCTACCAAAAGGTGTCGAAACTAAAACTATCGGTAAGCAAAAAGATACGCGAGTTTGTGGCCGGTGGCGGTTATTTGTTTGCCATGTGCTCGGCCACAGACAGCTACGACATAGCCCTAGCGGCCATGAACACAGACATCTGCGAAGTACCCTTTGACGGAGATGGCATGGCACCCAATGCACAGCAGGCCTTGGACTACAGTCAGTGCTTTGCATTCAAAGATTTTACGCTATCGCAAAACCCCATGGAGTACGAGTATTCAAACATTGACAATACCAACTTTCGGAAACCAGCTATGGAGGTAGATTACTTTACGCTGTTTAGTTTTTCGGCCAAATACGACCCTGTACCCACAATGCTGTGCCAAAACCACACCGAAATAGTAAAAGGCTTTTGGGGGCAAACAACCTCTTTTCGCAAAGAAGTACTGAAAACAAATGTGCTGGTAATGGGCGAAAACAAAAGCCTAAACGAGGCCAAATATATACATGGCGAGTATGGCAAGGGCACTTGGACCTTCTATGGTGGCCACGACCCCGAAGATTACAGGCATTTGGTAGGCAACCCACACACCGAGTTGTCGCTACACCCTACATCGCCAGGGTATCGGTTGATACTGAATAACGTGCTGTTTCCTGCAGCAAAGAAAAAACCGCGCAAGACCTAAGGCAGCACATCGGCAAAGGAAGACTGTATGGCTGCGCCAAAAAACTGTGAGCCATGTAGGTCAAAATTGCTGGTATCGTCTGTGGTAAAAAACTGCTGGCTAGCCCCGCAGCTTATGCGCTGCTGCATCTCTGCGTGGCGGCCCAGATAGTCTTGTAGGCTATTGGCTACAATATCGCCTTGGCTTATTACTTGCACGCCTGCCGGCAAATGCTGCGCTATATGGTGGGCTATTAATGGGTAATGGGTGCAAGCAAGCAATATCGTATCGATAAGCGGGTCTTGTGCCAGCAACTCTTGGGTATATTTTTGGATAAAATAGGCAGCCGCAGCAGAGTCTTGCTCACCATTTTCGATAAGCGGTACTAGCATGGGGCAGGCCTGCTGGCTCACACGGATGTTGGGGTAGCTATGCGCTATCTCTTTGGGGTAAGACAATGAGGATACCGTGCCAGTAGTGCCCATAACCCCTACAGAAAGGCTGCGCGAGTAGCCCCCAATAAGCTGCGCTGTGGGGCGGATAACCCCTAGCACTCTGTTGGCGTTTCCTAGCAAAGGGAGGTCTTGCATTTGTATGGTGCGCAGTGCCTTGGCCGATGCCGTATTGCAAGCAAGTATCACTAAGGGGCAGCCTTTGGCAAAAAGCCATTGCACGGATTGCCAAGTATATTCGTGCACAGTATCGAAAGAGCGATTGCCGTATGGAGCGCGGGCGTTGTCGCCCAAGTACAGATAATCGTACTGAGGCATCAGGTGTGCAATAGACCGAAATACGGTGAGGCCGCCGTATCCCGAATCGAAAATGCCAATAGGTTGTGCCACGCTATTTACTTGTTTTGCTGCGAAGATAATTTGTTTTAATCCTAAAATCAGTAGGTAATGCAAACCTAATTAGGAATGTTTTTCATTGCACCTTCAATACTTCCTTTATAAATAATTTGGCCATTATGTATTACTACAACCGTTGGGAAGGTAACAATATTAAATATTTGTCTTGTTTTAGCACCCCCTATGCCAATGGGAAATGAATAATGTTTGTTTACTAAATGGCTGACTGCAATCGAATCCTCCTCCTTATATTTTATTAATACCGCCATTACCTTTATTTCAGCACGATTTTTGATACTTTTGTTAAAGCTATCTAATAAAGGGAATTTTTTAAAACAAAGGACACATCCTTTATTCCAAAAATCAATTAAAAAGTATTGAGACTTTAAATCATCATTATCTATCAATCGATTTTGATAATTAATGCCCCAATTTTGAGGTAATTTAGTTATTTTGTTCTGATTGAAAACTCCATAATTTGTATAGTTGAATGAAATAGGCAACAAATAATTAATACTTATAAAGTATGATAAAAATACTATAGAAATCCCACAAATTATTCTGACATTATTTTTTGAATACAACAAATAGGCCGATAAAATGGCAACCATTTGGCAGAAAAACCTTGGTAAGGAAAAAAAAGAACCTTGCCATCCCTCAATTATTCTAACTGTAAAGTCTACTATAAACCAGCCTAAAGAAAATTTAATATACATCAACAATAAAGCCTGAGGCGAGTCAGGCTTTATTGTTGAGAAAGTAAAATAAGCAGAAAATAAAAATACAACACTCGTTGAGATTATCATCCATTCTTCTGTTGAAATCAAAACTGGAATTTTGTCAATTATAAAACGATTGCCAAATAAAAGACCAGCTGTAAGCCCAGTCAAAAATGGAATTAATAAAAACATTAAGTACTTTTTCATTTTTTCATTAATAGGTTTTTCATTTATTTCTAGTAAGCATCATAACTGCCAATACTTGACATTATACCTCCTGAGCAAACTCCCAAACACGCTGAAGAAAAAAAGAAACCGCAATTGTATTTGGCATTACAATCTACAGTTTTATTGCAACTCTCCACCAACCATTG
>JADLEN010000266.1 GCA_020846105.1 Chitinophagaceae bacterium
TGCCAAGGTTGTGCAGGCTATTATTCACCGCTTTACCTTGTGGGTCTAATAATTCTTTAAGCGGCATTATATTGATGTGTGCAGTGTATTGCATCGGTAAAATATTTTTTAGTTGTTGATTGTTTTTCGGGTCAAAAGTAAGCTTTAAAAGGCAATAGTTTTTTTACAAAATGCTGATAGCTTTTTCTATCCGGGCCACTGTTTCATCTTTGCCTATTTGCTCGGCAATAATAAATACACCCGGCCCAAATTTGCCACCCACTAGCATCACACGCAGCGGCAACATAGCCTCTCCTTTTTTGATACCAGCAGCAGCCACCGTTTCGTTGAAGATTGCTTCAATGCTTTCTTGATTCCATTCATTTTCAGCACTTAATTTTTGCGTCAGCGAAACAAAAAAGCTTTTAATTGTATCATTCCATTTTGGCTGCAATGCAGCCGTATCAATAGTTTCTGGGCGCACAAAAAAGAAACTTGCTTGCTCCCAAAACTCGCTCAGCAAATGTATTCGCTCTTTTACCAAGCCAATAATCGTTGCCAGTTTATCATCGGCAATACTTACTTCTTTATCAGCAATAAAAGGGCGAACCAACTCGGCTAGTCTTGCATTGTCTGCCTTTTGGATATACTGTTGGTTGAACCATTTTGCTTTTTCATAATCAAATTTTGCACCACCGTGATGCACTCTTTCTATCGAAAAATACTGCACCAACTCGTCAATGCTAAATAGCTCTTGCTCCAAGCCCGGATTCCAACCCAGCATTGCCAACAGATTTACAAAAGCTTCGGGCAAAAAGCCACGCTCCTTAAAACCTATTGTTTGCTCCATCGTGCGCGGGTCTGTCCAGTCCATCGCAAAAACGGGGAAACCCAATCGGTCGCCATCGCGCTTGCTCAGTTTGCCATTACCATCAGGTTTCAATATCAGCGGAAGATGCGCCCACTGCGGCATTTCGGCCTCCCAGCCCATATATTGCCAAAGTAATAAATGTACTGGCGCACTCGGCAGCCACTCCTCGCCACGAAAGGCGTGGGTGATTTTCATAAGGTAGTCGTCTACAACCACCGCAAGGTGATAAGTAGGCATACCGTCTGCTTTTAGTAGCACTTTATCATCCACTAGGTTGGTGTCAAAACTCACCTCACCGCGAATCATATCTTTAAATATTACCGTCTCGTTTACGGGCATTTTGATACGCACCACGTGCGGTGTACCTGCTGCCAATAGTGCTTCCGTTTCTTCTTTTGCCAGTGTTAGCGAGTTGCGCATATAGCCCCGCGTGCGGCTATCATACTGCGCATTGTGATGTTCCGTTTTGTATTTATTCCTCATTTCCTCCAGCTCTTCGGTAGTGTCAAAGGCTATGTAAGCATTGCCCTGCGCCACTAATTGCTTTGCATATTGTGCATAGCCAGCCTTGCGCTCGCTTTGGCGATACGGACCGTACGCACCAGGCTTCTCGGGACTCTCATCGGGCTGTATGCCGCACCAGTGTAGGCATTGCAGTATATACTCCTCTGCCCCCGCCACAAAACGGCTTTGGTCGGTATCCTCTATGCGCAGCACAAAATCGCCGCCGTGGTGGCGTGCAAAAAGATAATTGTAAAGAACAGTGCGCACACCGCCCAAATGCAAGCCGCCCGTAGGGCTTGGCGCAAAACGCACCCGTACTTTCTGGTTATTTGTCATCGGGCGCAAAGGTAATTTGATAATTGGGAAAATCGGGCAATTTGTTGAAAAGGGCAAAGGAGATAATTAAGCAATAATAAAGCCTTACTGAATAATGTGCTACAACAACCAAGGCCCCGAAAACCTATGCGGTATCGGAGCCTTTTTCAATCTTAATTAATCAACAAAACATTCTTTTAAAAGGGATTCCATCCAAAGCTGCCCGAGGGTGGTTGCGAATGGAGCTCGCCGTTGAGGTATATGGTGGTTTGGTTGGGCAGATAGTCTCGCCCCAACACAGAAAATCGGATGTCTTGGGGTACACCAAAGCCTGCGGTGGCGGTGAGAAAGCTGCCGGTCATCAAGAAGCTAGTGTAGGGCTCTTCGCGACCCACGGTAATGTTGTGTTGGTAGTCGGTAGGGTTGTCTATCAATACGGCGGTGGGTGCACCGGTGATATTGTAGTCGGTGATGGCGGCGCTCTTGGTGGTTTTGAAAATGAGCTGCCCAAGACCGCTTGTGTCGGAGACGGTAACGGTGATGGTGTAGCGGGTGTTTTCTTTGAAATAGTAGGAACCGCTGGGGCTCATACCTGCGCCTGTGGCTTCAAAAGTGTTGTCATTCCCACCGCCTTGTATTCTAAAAGTTACTTTGGGAGGCACACGGTCTATAGTGAGTGCAGTTTCTTTCCGGCAAGAAAAAAACAGCACTGAAATTAAGGCAAAACAAAGGGCTAAATAAATGTTCTTTTTCATAAAAGTGCTTTTAAGTAATGATGATTTTTTGTGTTTGTGATTTTGTTTTTAACATATATACTCCGCTAGAAAAGCTGCTGCAATCCAGAAAGTTCTTCCCTTTTACTAAATTGCCTTGCAGCTTTACTTGGCCCATTATGTCTATAATCTCAAACGAGATATGCGCTTCCGATAATACTATAAAATGACCATTTGTAGCAGGATTGGGATATACGAGCTTGATGTCTGCTTTGGACTCTTTTATTGATGTAGGGCTGCTGCACTTCAGACTCGAATGAGTATAAGAACAAGCTGTTGCCCAAGCCAACTCTTGCAAAGTAGTACGAAGAACATTGTTGCGCACCACAGTATCGGAGCTGTAAGGACCCGCACCTAACAGTCCTGTTCCTCGAGGATCAAAATGAAAAACGCAAGCATTGACCAAGCAAGCAATATAATAATTGACTTCGAATGTGAGATGAATATCGTCGTTAAAAAATTGACTGATATTGGTTTTGTCGCCAATTGGTCCTTTTTGCAAAGAGTCGTATAAAGCCATCATTGCCAGATTCCCGGGCACAATAAATACGGTGTCGCCAATGCTTGCAGCCGATTTGTCTGCAATGTCTTCCCATTCTTTTTGCAAGGTGGCAAGACTACTACGCCAGGCCACCCAACCGGCATCTGCGTGCTCCCAGGTAGCATACAAATAGCTTTTAATGGTAGGATTTCCGCTATGCGCCAAATCAAAAAACTTACTAGCATACTTTACACTTGTGTCTCTGTTATTGCCCATCAAAGGGACAGATTCGGTAATGACAATTTGCTTAAAGGCAATAGTCGGCAAATCATTTAAATGATTGGAGCCGTGTTCAAAATTGATGAGCAAATCGAAATCCCAAACATCATTGAGGTTAAAAAGTGTGTCTTGCCAGTTTTCTTTTAGTGCGGTGCCGATATTGATGTGGTTGCGATAATTGTTATTGATGCCTTTTTGTTTTGCCAAAAACCGCGCTTGAAAAGGCATATCAAGCCCTACCAAACTATGGCCAACATAGTAAACCTGATCTTGTGCCCAGGTAGCAAAGCACAACAGCAAAGCAAGAAAGGAGAGTGATGACTTTTTCATTTGAAATAATTTTGAAGCAGTTTTGTAATCGTTTTTAATCTTTCAAGCAACGAATGGCATAACCGAATTGATTGGTAGCGCCATTTACAGCAGAGCCAACCAAATTATTATCGACTCTTAGATAATCGCCTTGCGTGGTGTTGCGCGGCGTAGATGCCCACCAGTAAGCCGATTCGCCAATTAAACTATAACCGCCACTATTACTTTTCCAGCCACTTGGTAGCGCAGAAAATCCACTACTATTTGTAGCACCTGTGTTAGGTGCCATCCACAAAGAGGATGTTGATTTCAATTTTCCACCTGCTACAGAAGTGCCACCTAAATTTTCAACAAGGGTTTCCCACTCTGCGCGGGAAGGAATATGCCAACCTTTTGGCGCTAATTTTCCCGAACTTGCGGCATACCAATTGTACAGTTTTCCGTAGGTATCATTGTTTATACTACTACCATCGTATATGGCGAATGCGCCAGTTGTAGTAATTCTCCA
>JADLEN010000267.1 GCA_020846105.1 Chitinophagaceae bacterium
ATAAACTTGGTGGATACGACCCCTACTCGGCTAGCAAAGCCGGAGCAGAAATAGTAATAGGCTCCTACCGACAATCGTTTTTTAATCCTGCAAATTATGCACAACACCAAACAGCAATAGCCTCTGTGCGTGCTGGCAATGTGATAGGTGGAGGCGATAGATCTGGTGATAGAATAGTACCCGATATAGTGCGTGCCTTAGAGTTTGGCGATAAGGTGCATCTGCGCAATCCCTTATCTGTAAGGCCTTGGCAGCATGTTTTAGAGCCTATTGGTGCCTATTTATTGCTTGGTGCCCGCCTATCCGAAAGCCCAGATACATTGAGTACCGCTTTTAATTTTGGGCCTGAAATTACAGATGAGAAAACTGTGGAAGAGTTGACCCAAATATTTTTATCTGTTTTTGAAAAGCCCGAAGCCTATCAAAAAGCCGAAAACAATGATGCACCACACGAAGCAAAATTATTAATGCTAGATAGTAATAAAGCAAAACGAATGCTGCATTGGCAACCAAGGCTTGATGCTGAAACTGCTATCAGATGGACCGCCGAATGGTACGCAAACAAACAGCAAAGTGCTTTCGGAAAATGCCAAATGCAGCTTGAAGCTTATTTTTCTAAAGACGAAATGACCCACTAATACACAGCAATGATTTATAGAAGTAAAGCACCCTTGAGAATAGGACTTGCAGGTGGTGGTACAGATGTGAGTCCCTACTGCGATGAGTACGGCGGCGCAATACTCAATGCTACAATATCACTTTATGCATTTGCAACAATAGAATTGCTACAAACCAAAGAAATTGTTTTGGAAGCAGTGGATAGAAATGAACGCGTAGCACACGAGTTTACGGAGGAGTTGCCCCTATCGGGCACGCTAGATCTTGCGAAAGGAATCTATAATCATTTGGTCAAAAAATATGGCACAATGCCATCGGGCTTCAAACTTACCACTTATGTAGATGCACCTGCGGGTTCTGGCTTAGGCACTTCATCTACCTTGATGGTAGCCATTCTTGGGGCATTTGTAGAATGGCTAAAATTGCCATTAGGCGAATACGACATTGCACATATCGCCTACCTTATCGAGCGCAAAGAACTGAAAATGGCTGGTGGCAAACAAGACCAATATGCTGCGACTTTTGGTGGGGTAAATTTTATGGAATTTTATGCCGATAGCAAAGTAATTGTAAACCCATTAAGCATAAAGCCACAATACCTGCACGAAATAGAAAACAATTTGTTGCTTTATTTTACCGCCACTAGTAGGCTTTCTTCTACAATAATAGAGGCGCAAAGCCAAAATGTAATAGACAAAAATCAACAGTCAATTGAAGCCATGCACCAGTTAAAGGAGCAGGCCAAAATGATGAAAGAAGCTTTGTTGAAAGGCAATGTAGATGAGATAGGTCCAATTTTAGATTTTGGGTTTCGCTACAAGAAGCAAATGGCTAAGGGCATATCCAACAACACAATGGATGAGATTTATGAAGCAGCATTAAAAGCAGGTGCTACCGGAGGCAAAATATCTGGTGCAGGTGGCGGCGGATTTATGATGTTTTATTGTCCAGACAATACCCGCTATGACGTCAAAAAAGCATTGGCACATTTTGGTGGCAACTTCCGCGAATACCAATTTACAGAAAAGGGATTATCAAGTTGGCAGGTATAAAATTTATTTAAAAAAGTAAAGAGAAAATAACTGTGGAATGTATTGTATTGGCAGGTGGCCTTGGCACAAGATTGCAAGGTGTAATAGGCGCTACGCCTAAGTGCATGGCAATGGTAGCAGGCCAGCCATTTTTATACCACATACTGCAATACCTCACTACACAAAAATGCACACGGGTTATATTATCGCTTGGCTACAAGCATGAGCAAGTAAGTAATTGGCTCATAGCTACCGACTGGGATTTTGAAATAACAACCGTATTAGAATACGAACCTTTGGGTACAGGTGGCGGCATAGTGCTAGCAATGGCTGCCGCCAAAGAAGAACAAGTTTTTGTGCTCAATGGCGATACCATGTTTGCTGTGGATTTGCAAAAAATGATGCAGTTTCATCGAAGCCACAAATCTGCTACTACACTAGCTTTGAAGCCACTCCAAAACTTTGATAGGTATGGGGTAGTGCGTTGTGATACTGTAGGGAAAATAATAGCTTTTGAAGAAAAAAAGCAACAAGAATCTGGTACCGTTAATGGTGGTATTTACATTCTTGAAAAGGCTTTTTTAATCAGTAAAAAGATGCCTGAAAAATTTTCATTCGAGAAAGACTATTTAGAGGCTTTTGTAAGTGCGCACCAATTCTGGGGCTTTGAGTGCAACCAGTATTTCATAGATATTGGCGTGCCCTGCGATTATGAACAAGCACAAAAAGATTTTGAACAATAATAATTAAAGATCATGAAAATAATCATACTCGGTTCGGCTCATCCATTGCGTGGTGGTGGTATTGCTACCTTCAATGAGCGCATGGCCGAAGTGCTGCAACAGCAAGGACACGAAGTGATTATTTATTCCTTTTCGCTTCAATATCCAACTATTTTATTCCCAGGCAAATCTCAATTTACCGATGAGCCTGCCCCAGCACATTTGCAAATAAAAAGCGTTATCAATTCTATCAATCCGCTCAATTGGCTGATACAAGGCAATAAGATAAAAAACGAAAACGCCGACTTGATTATTGTGCGTTTTTGGCTTCCTTTTATGGGGCCTTGCTTAGGTAGTATTTTGCGTATTGTTAGGGGCAACAAACACACCAAAATAATAAGCATTACAGACAATGTAATACCTCATGAAAAACGCTTTGGCGATACCGCGTTTACCAAATATTTTCTTAAACCTGTAGATGCTTTTGTGGCTATGAGCAAAGAGGTGCTCCAAGATCTGAAAACCTTTAGCAACAAACCTGCTATATATTCGCCACACCCGCTGTACGACAATTATGGAGCTGCTATATCAAGGAATGAGGCACTTGCTAGTATTGGCTTGCCAATAGAAGAAAGGTATCTATTGTTTTTTGGGTTTATAAGAAAATACAAAGGGTTGGATTGGCTACTAGAAGCAATGAACGACTCAAGAATTAAAGAGCAAAATTATAAGCTTATCATTGCGGGCGAATTTTATGGCGATGAAACTTTATACACCCAACTCATTGAGCAATACGACTTGAACGATAGGGTAAAACTATTTACCAACTTTATACCCAACAACGAAGTGCGTAATTATTTTTGCGCCGCCGATCTTATTGTGCAACCTTACAAAACAGCTACTCAGAGTGGCATTACACAAATTGCGTACCATTTCGAAAAACCAATGGTAGTAACTAATGTGGGTGGCCTTGCAGAAAATGTGCCGAACGGCAAAGTGGGTTTTGTGGCCGAGCCCAACCCCACTTCTATTGCCGATGCCATCCTTAAGTTTTTTGCACCCAATGCTATTCCCACGTTAGCAGAA
>JADLEN010000268.1 GCA_020846105.1 Chitinophagaceae bacterium
GTGACACTTAAATGATAGGTATGTCCGTGAATATTTTTGCATGGCCCGTCATAGCCAAACAAGGCATGTGCCATATCTATTGTAAACTGCTTGGTTACCCGTACTTTTTGTTGTTGCATCTTTTACTTATAAATTTTCTCCCCAATTATTTAACTCGTCTGCACTCCAAAGCTCTGGAAAGAATATTCTACGTTGGTACTTTGGGTGCATATATTTCCGCCAATCGCTACCGCCAGTTGCTTCTGCCTCGCCCAAATATTTGCCAGCGGCATTGTAATGTGCCATTACCCAACTCACATTTACCGTATAGTCGTAGTGGCGCATAGCGCTTATTAGGTCTGCATCTTGGCGTACATCTTCGGGCAATTGTTTGAATTTTGTCCAGAGGTTTGCTGTATTGTAATGCTCCATTTTTGCAAGAAAGCCAGTTTTGTATTTCTCTTCAAACAAACGGATAAGTGTGGATTTTTTGCCGGTAGCATGGTCTTTGCCTGCAGCCTGCCAATAAAGATGCTCATAAGCATGCTCGTATGGTGTATCACGGTCTATTGTAGCTCTAAATCTGTAATCTATAAGGTTAATAATCTCTGTAGAAGCAAATTCAATAAGCCGATATTGCGCACTTTGAAACCCACTTGCAGGGGCTAGCGTGTTGCGAAATTTGTAATATTGTTCCACTGACATTCCATCGCCCATTATATCGAATGATGTAGAAAGCATATCAAAGTAGCGGCTTACCCTTCGTAATTTTTCGATAAAGAAACTGGCGTCAATTTCATTTTTATTACTTACCTGGTCTATTTCCCAAAGTATCATCTTGAATAATAGTTCATTGATTTGATGATACATGATGAACACCATTTCGTCTGGTAGGGTAGTACGTTGTACCTGAAGGCTTAGGAGAGCATCGGGCATAATATAATCCCAATAGTTCATTGGTTTTGCCCAAACCAAACCTTCTAAGTGCGTGTCTGGATTTTGGTCCATGGCATGGTACTTTTCATTTATTCTTTGAATAAATTCAGATTGCTTTTCGTTCATTAAACTAGGATTTTATTCAGTAAGTAATAATTTTCAAGAATTAATTCTGATGTTGTAAATAAGTAGCAATACCTTCTGCTGTTGCGGTTAGGGCTTCTTTGCTTTTGTCCCAATTTGCAGGGCATACTTCACCATTTTCTTCATGAAAGTTAAGGGCATCTACCATGCGCAATGCCTCATCAACGCTGCGACCTAAGGGTAAATCATTAATGACTTGATGGCGAATAATACCATTTTTATCAATTAAAAATAAACCGCGAAATGCTACAGGGTTGCCTTCAAAAACGACTTCATTATTTTCGTCTAATTTGTAATTGCCTGCAAGTACACCATAGTTTTTCGCTATCATTTTGCTGCAATCTGCTACTAAAGGATAGTTTACACCCTTGATGCCGCCTTTGTTGCGCTCAGTATTGAGCCAGGCCCAATGCGAAAATTTAGAATCTATTGAGCAGGCCACTACCGCTGTATCGCGACTTTCGAATTCTGCCAATTTGTTTTGAAAAGCTATAAGCTCAGTAGGGCATACAAATGTGAAGTCTAGGGGATAGAAAAAGAAAACGACATTTTTTTTGCCTATAAATTGCTCTAGCGAGAAGTTTTCTACAAATTCGTTGCCATTGATTACTGCTTCTTCTGAAAACGCAGGTGCTTTTTTGCCTATTAAGGTTTGCATAATTTTTAATACTTTAAATACTATTTTTCAATTAATTTTTTGTTCTGAGGTGCAAAGTTAATCCAACCAAGATTTATAATAGTCTTTTACTTCAATTTTTATCGCTTCCTCTGTTATCATCATTGGTTGAAAAGGGTCTATCATAACTGCTAGTTCTTCGGTTTCCTTCTTTCCAATACTGCGCTCAATAGCGCCTGGGTGTGGTCCGTGGGGGATACCGCCTGGGTGCAGGGTTATTTGGCCTTCTTCGATGTTGTTTCGGCTCATAAAATCACCATCTACATAATATAATATTTCGTCGCTATCAATATTGCTATGATGATATGGTGCTGGTATTGCATCTGGGTGATAGTCGTACAAGCGGGGTACAAAGGAGCAAATTACAAAATGTGGATTCTCAAAAGTTTGATGAATAGGTGGAGGCATATGTATCCTGCCTGTCAATGGCTCAAAGTTGAAAATAGAGAAAGTATAAGGGTATAAATAGCCATCCCATCCTGCAACATCAAAAGGGTGATTGGCATAAACATACGGAAACATAAAGCCTTTCTTTTTGATAAAAATATCAAATTCACCTTGTTCGTCGTGGGTTTTTAGATTTTGAGGCTGTTGTATATCGCGTTCGCAAAAAGGGGAGTGTTCCAAAAGTTGTCCATAATCATTGCGATACCTGCGTGGAGTGCTTATTGGCTCTTTAGCCTCTACATACAAAAGCCTATTTTCATTAGTATCAAAAGCTATTTTATAAACGGTGCCTCTGGGTATCACAATATAATCGCCGTATTTAAACCGCAGTTCGCCAAACATAGTATATAAAAATCCTGAGCCTTTATGTATAAATATTAACTCATCGGCATCGGCATTTTTATAAAAATAATCTGGTGAGCTACTTGGTGCCGCAAGTCCTATTTGCATCACCTCATTTACAAGCAATGTTTTACGGCTTTTAATATAATCGGGCTCGGGCGCTATATTGAAACCTTTAAAGCTAAGTGCATCCAAACCGTTTTCTACTGCAATTTTGGGTTGCACAGAATAGGCTTTGTCTTTTTGTTTTACTCGGGTAGGTGGGTGCAGGTGATATACCAATGATGATAATCCAGAAAACCCTTGTGTACCCACAAGCTCTTCTGCATATAACTGTCCATTTGGTTGGCGATGCACTACGTGTCTTTTACTGGGAATTACTCCTAATTTGTGGTAGAATGGCATTTGCTTTAAATTATTTTACAAAGCAAAAATATAAGGACACGGAGTTTTTTTATGTGAGTACGGTCACAGTAATAAAATATTACTGTCGAATACATTTTTAATGAATAGAATTTGCCAGTGCCACTAGTTTTGACTCTTCTAATAATTGTATTTTTTTTCCCACTAACAAAAGGTATTTCTGCGATTGCAGTTCATACAATAATCTAGTTGCAGTCTCAC
>JADLEN010000269.1 GCA_020846105.1 Chitinophagaceae bacterium
CTTGATAAGATTCCATTTTAACGGCACTATAGCCACCAACAGATTTATGATGGTAGGATTGCATTGCATCGTTAAAGGTATTGCGACTAAGGTCTAAAACGCGATAGTAGGGGTCTGTGTCCTTAAGTATCTCACTGTCTACTGGCCTTGGGGCAAACTGAGCCTGATAATCTTCAGCGTCAATATAATTGTTGTCGTTGAGGTATTTTCTTGCTGTGGGCAATAAGTCTAAAATTATGAGTAATGCTATACCGCCAATTGCCAATTCGCGTTTTAATTTATTTTTATTGTAGCCATATAGCAATGCCGCAGCTGCTAGAATAAAGAATGCGCTCATCAATCCGCTATTGAGTGCCATAGAAGCTCTGTCTTCGCGTAGTGCGCTTAGTACTTTGTTGGCAATAGCTTCATTGCCGCCGTTACCATTAAATTGTTGTGCCAATTGTGCATCGCCGTTGTTTTGTCCAGAGGTTTTGAAGTCGAATGTCATTTGACTTCCGACAGCTACAATAATGCAAATACCTGCAGCAACAATAGTGGCCGACTTTAATTTTTTCCAAAGCTCGTCTCCTGTAATCTTATTTGTGAAAATGTCATTCAAGGCCCATACAGCCATCATGGGGAATAACAATTGAGGTATTACCAAAATCATAGATGGTACACGAAACTTATTATACATTGGCAAATGATCGAACAAGAAATAATTAAGACTTGGAAGATTTCGACCCAAAGACATAAGTATAGCAATGATACAAGTAGCTAATATCCACCATTTATGTGGCGAACGGATAATCATCATTCCAAGTATAAACAAGAAACAAATGATAGCGCCAAAATAAACTGGTCCTGCCAAAAAGGGCTGAGACCCCCAATAGGTAGGTGCGTTTGCTGCAAATTGCTCGGCACTAGATTCGGGCACACCTACTTCGGTAAGTGTGTTGTATAATTTAGAATTGGTGCCTAAATCTTGGCCACCACCTCCTCCATACAGTTGTGGTATTATCAAGCAAAAAGTTTCACCAATATCATTGCTCCACCGATAAGCATATTCAACATCCAATCCGCCACTTTTTTTTGTTTCACTACCTTTTAATTGCTTTAATTCACTAGCTCCGCCACGCATCGTGTATTTGCTATATTCTGCAGTAGCCATTACAGTAGGTAAAGATGGACCCAGTGATAAAACCCCAACTAATGCTGCAATAGCTGTGCCTATCAAGAGATTGTTTAATCGTCCATTTTTTATTTCATTGATAGCAATACCAATGCCAGCAATAAAAAGCATTATTACGGTATAATAAACCATTTGATAATGCGATACGCTTACCATAAGTGTAAAAAATAAAGCCATAATTGCAGCACCACTTAGCCTTCGGCCGTTGTATATCATGATGAAACCTGCCAATACACCCGGCATATCGGCAATCGAAAACATTTTGGTAACATGGCCAGATGCCACTAGGCCCATATTGTAGGTGGCAAAAGCATAAGCTATTGCGCCAATTGCCCCTATCCATTTGTCTATTTTTAGGCTACAACTAAGCACAAAAAAGCCAAGCATCGCAAAAAAGAATAGAAAAGCGGGGAAAGGAACAATCTTCTGTACCGCTGTTTGAATGTCGATAACATAGTTTTTGACACCCGTCATATAAATAGCATAGGTGGGCATTCCTCCAAACATAGCATTGCTCCAAAGTGGTTTGATACCGGTAGAATCTTCATACATTTTGGGCTCTTGGATAGACGACTCCCAAGAAATACCATCATGCATGTTTATTTTTTTACCTTGAAATTGAGGTAAGCAATAGATAAAGGAAATAAGGATAAAACCAACTATTATCCAAATATAAGGTGCATTCTTTTTGAAAAACGATGTCTGCATATAGTGCTTTTTTTAGCAGAGCAAATATAAGCGAATTGCCCTAAGCTTGTGATTATTTTGAAAGAGGATTTTTGAAGTCTTTTATTACTCCTGTAAAGTTTATGTGTTGCATTTTTTTTATATTAGTAATGCTACTTTGGAATGTCGTTATTCTCTACTTCAATATTTCCTTTTAGCTTGGTGATTTTATATAAACTGAAATCTGCATTTGCCTCTAAGGCATCGCCTACCAATACTTGGTTGGGTGGGGTCGTAATGGTTACTTTTTTATTAGTATAAAACTTGTCCATTTTTTGGTTCCAAACCAATTCTTCTGTGTTTAATTTTTCGCCCTTCTTATTTGTGACGCATACATTTTCGCGCACTATTACATTGCCTTCTACCTCAAAAATTCTTGCAGATTTTGCAGTAAGGGTACTTTCTACTTGCAAGCTATCGTCATAAAAATCCACTTTTAAATCTTTTTTTATGTCGGTATAAGCCGGTTTTGCATCATCATTTCTGATAAATTCTTTGGCGTATATTACAGCTTTCAATTGGCCTTTGTCGCTATAGTACATCGTCACATCCTTCGCTTTGTCCGATTTTCTAGCTTTCGACTCTCCTGTAAGATGCTCTATTTCTTCGTTTGTGTTTTTACAAGCCCCAAAGTTTATGCTTGCACAAAACAAAATGCCCGAAAAAAAATTTCGGGCAATATTTGATGAAATGATTTGTTTATTACTAATCATATTTACGTTTCACAAACCAAGATTTGTCGTTAAAGGAAATACCAATTGAAAAACGTACAAAATTTTGTTGAATACTTGTTGCCGATTGAGTTCCCATTTTGCCAATTTCTAATGCGGTTTGAATCCTGTCTGTGCTACGCTTAAATGGTAGGCTAAGTCCAAAAGTTGCTGCGTAATAATTGGCTTGTTTATTATTTATTTGCACAAAATCTTTGCCATAATAAAAGCCGGCCCGATAAGTGATTCTTTGCCAATAATTGTACAAACTTATTGAGTTGGGGGTATATTCGCCACCAATAGATACTTTGTAAGCATTAGCACCAATAGAGTCCTTTAAATTTTGATTATTAAATTGGCTCCAATTTGTCGTTTTATAATTAACGCCTAGACTCCATTTATCGCTTTTGGCTATTTGAGCGCCAAAGGTCAATTCGCTAGGCAATACAATAGTTTCTTTAATTCCTTTTTTTGCATAAGCAGTATCAGAACCACTTGTGTCGGAAGCGTAAAAAGGATGAGAAATCCAATACTCACTTAATTCTGTGCCAATACTTTGCGACATGTTTGCTTGTCCACCAAGGTTGAGCATATAATCTTTGCCCAAGCTTTTCTGATACATTGCACCAGATTTTAGGTAAAGTCCGCCAATTGAGCTTCTTCTCAAGAATTCCGAATTATTCACATAATATGCTGTGCTGTTTGTTTTGTACCAGCTTGTTTGGTTGATGGTGCCAAATAGGTATCCAACATTCAAGCCAAGGCTGAAACCTTTGTATTTTCCAGCACCTCCAACAAAAAAGTAATTGGTACCACCTGTGCCATTGTAGCTTATTGATGCAGGGCCAATCAAACTCTGCAGAGTATCGTAGAGCGAATATCCAACTTTGCTATTTGCTTTATATCCAATTACCATTCCAGCGTATTTACCCATTGGTATGGCAAGGTTTAGGTAAGAAAGGTTCACTCCTCCTGTTTGGTACTTAGAATTGCTAGATAAAATTGTGCGTCTAGAACCAGTAAGCCCTGCTTCGTAGGTAAAATGTTTGAGGCTAGCGTACGAAGCAGGGTTGTCTGTATTGATAATATAGGGGTCGGCATAGGCAGCTGTAATACTGCCCATTGCTTTGAGCGCAGGGTTGATGTCATTCCTTTGCTCACCTATTCCATACCGAGAGTAGGGCGCATTTTCGAATGGGCGATCTATATTTTGTGCAATTGCATTGCCAATACCCCAAAAAGGTAAGTTTATTAAAAGTAAAACCTTAGCGGGCTTGAGGTACATTATGATTTAAGATTTGGTTCAGCCCCTTCAACAAAATATCGGGGTCTGCAAATATCTTACTTTTGAGTTTGTTAGCAAACATGGTAGCATCTCCACCGGTTAAGATTGCGTTAAAGTCGGGGTATTGCGCTTCGTACATAGCTATCACGCCATCTATCTCTGCTGTAGTGCCTAATACTGCGCCACTACGCATGCCAGTTTCGGTGTCATAGCCTATAAGCATCAAGTCGCCATCCACTTTTACTTCGGGTAGTTTTTCAGTAAATTCGTGCATAGCAGTAAGGCGCATTTGCACGCCTGGCGATATTGCACCTCCTCTGAAGGTTTTGTTTTTGCCAATAAAATTATAGGTAATGCATGTGCCAATACAAATCACCAAATTGTTATTGTTGGGAAATGCTGCGTTTGCAGCACATGCTAGTGCTATACGGTCGGCACCCAAGGTCTCGTTAGAGCTATAGGCATTTAACAATGGCAATGAAGTTTTACTGTTGAGCACTACTACATTAGGTGTTATCTCCTTCAATGCTTCTAATAATTCACCATGTTGGTTGGTTACAGAGCTTATAATAGCACCTGAAAAAGTACGGCGAGGAGTTATCTCTTTGTGTAATTGAGTTATCACCTCATCGGCCTGTAGAACGTACTTGTCGGTGATTTTATCGTTTTTGTCAAATAAGGCAATTTTTACTAGGCTATTGCCCCAATCGATACAAATTTTAGAATCAGACATAATGTATTAATTATAGTATATGTTTTGGTTAAAGGTTAAAGATAATCGCTTAAAAACTATTTCCAAAGATTTTCAACAAAGTTTTATTTCAGAAGCAATTTATTATTTCTGAACTTCTTTCTTTACCCAGATATCATCCACCTTGCTTAACGAGTCGAATTTAAGTGCCCAATCCCTTAATATTCGCGGTCCTGCATCGGCATTGATTACACGTTTTACACTGTCTGGGTAAGTGATAAAATAATAAATGCCCGGCAAGTCGGCAATTTTGGTTTCATACATGTAGTGTAGTGTGTCTGGCTGAAGTGTGTTGAATTCTTTTAAAAAACCAATGGCATTGACTGCTGGTATCATCTTTTCATAATTACCTATTTTCGCTACAAAATCTTTGCCAGTATAGCGTATCAACCCATTTTCAAAAACCTCTATGCTATAAGTAGGGCATTTTCCAAAACAGGCAGACCTGCCCATGAGTACTGATTTTATATTGGTTGTATTTACAGATTCATCTTTTTGTTTTGTTGATACACTTTTCTTTTTATCCTTGTGCATTGCCATCGCAGTGCCCGCTACAGTGACTATTAGGATACTTGCTATTAAACCAATTGATTTATTTCTCATTGTTTTCAATATTTTTACGTTCACAAAGGTATATTTTTCCATACTAGCTATTTCTTAAAATAAATGTTGCACCCACAAGACGAAACCTACTATCAAATAGCTTTAAGCCTCGCTCAAGGTATTGGTGCCAAAACAGCCAATGCGCTTATTGCCCATTTTGGCTCTGCCCAAGCAGTACTAGCTGCTCCACGTAAAACACTTTTGCAAATAGATGGTTTTGGGGCACTGCGGGTAAATGCTTTACAAGATAAAGCTATTTTTGAGGCAGCCGAAAAGGAAATGAATTTTAACCTCGTCAATAAAGTACAAGTGCTTACACAAGCCGATGAAGCTTATCCACAAAGGTTATTACATTGCGTTGATGCTCCTCAAATATTGTATTATAAAGGCAATGCAACACTTAATAGTGCCAAAACAATAGCCATTGTAGGCACACGCAAAAACACAGAATACGGACAGCGGCTTTGCAACGATTTGGTCGAAAGCTTAGCTGCAACTCCAGAGCTTTGTATTATTAGTGGGCTAGCACATGGTATAGACACTATAGCCCACAAAGCAGCCCTTCGCCATCAATTGCCTACTGTAGGTGTAATGGCCAACGGACTGCACATGATATATCCTGCTGCAAATAAAAATTTAGCTGCTGAAATGCTTTTAAATGGCGGACTACTTACCGAATTTGCCTCGATTGCCAAGCTGGACAAAGGCAATTTTCCCTCGCGCAATCGGATAGTTGCTGGCATTGCCGACGCTATAGTAGTAGTAGAAAGTGATA
>JADLEN010000270.1 GCA_020846105.1 Chitinophagaceae bacterium
GTCCCCAAAAGCCGAAAAACAGCCCAATAAGCTGTTTATGAAGGCTTAAATGCCTTAAAGTATCGCCCGTAGGCTCATACGCCCCGTGTTCACAATAGGGTCGCTGCCTGCCTTGCGCCCTTCGTACTCCAATAGCAGCTCTATGCCTTTGCCTAGGCGGCGCTGCCAGTTTAGGTACCACAGTAGGTTGTTGCCTTGGCGCAGCCCGTCTAGCATGGCGTAGGCTATAGGCTCGGTGGCTAGGCCGCTATAGGCTATGCGGCTCAGGGTAAACCTTAGTTGTACAATACCCGCCGAGGATTGCGAATAGCGCCCATCTATCATCACAGATTGGATATTGGCTTCTTGCCCGCCATACTCGGGCGCATTGTTGCGCAGCTCGTAGCGCAGGGTGCTAGTGATGCGCAGTGCCGACTGGCGCATCCATATGAGGGATGGCTCGGTAGCCCAAAACCGTTGATTATAGCTGTTGCCATCTGTAGTGCCGCTAAGGTTGCTGCGCTGCCCCCAACGGCCACCAAGGTGGGTATTCAGGCTTTTGGATAATGCTAGGCGTAGCTTGGCTTGCTGCTGCTGGCTGTTGGCAGTGTTCAGCCCATAGCTTAGCAGTTGCTGGCTGCGGGCGGCTAGGTAGTTGTAGTCTATGCCCCAAGCAGCGCTGCTACGGTTTAGGTAAAAGGTGTTGTTTAGCCCTAGGTTTGTGAGCAGGATGGCGGTGTCGGCAAAGGCTAGCTGCAGCGGGTTGAAGCTTTGGAGGCCTTGGCTATTGCTTATCTTGTTGGCTACTTGCAAGGCTAGCTGGTTGCTGGCTTTGTGGGCTAGCTGGGCTAGCAGGCCACGCGGTGGCTTCCGAAAAAAGTTGGCTGGCTCGAAACCAATAGTTTGGTTGAGGCTAGTATTATTCACCTTGATATAATCGTCTGTAGGGGTAAAGATGCGGATATAAAGTTTCTGGTCGGGGTATAGGGCTAGCACAAATTCGTTGAGCTGTTGCACACCATCGCTATTGTAGTCTATCCAGTTGTACATGCCTTGGCCAGCAGGCACTTGTAGGTAGGTGAAGCTCCGTTTTTGCTCTTGGCCAGTGCCTATCTCGTAAAGCGTGGCAAAGGAAAGTGCTTGGCGCAAAAGGCTACCATCGTATTGTATGCGGCCCAGCAGTGTGTTCTCGGGCTTTAGGCTGGTAATGGTACTGTTGTCTATAAGTAGTTGGCGGTAAGAGCCCGTGATGCTGAGCTTATGTAGTGTGCCATCGCCTATGCCTGCTTGCAAGGCGTAGTTGTGGCTATGGCTTTGGGGCAAAAAGCTAGTAGCTACAGGCAGAAAATCGCGTCTTTGGAAATAGGTGGCAGAATAACTGTATCGCTTAGTAGCCGTAGGGTTGCTGCGCCAATATAGGCTGCTGATATCGAAATAAAAGGCCGATGCTTGGAGGCTATCGCTGCGGCGTAGTCGGGCATCGTTGTGCTCGGCATAGTACTTGGCACCTATGGTTTGGCTTTGTTGGCGGGCAAAGCTATACTCGGCAAAGGCTAATGGTTTGAAAAATTTTGTGGCTACAAGGCTGTCTTGAGCATTCATGAGGCTGAGGTTGAATCCTGTATGCACCCTGCTGTTGCGCAGCGTATAGCCCACAGCATTCTTGAGTCCCTGATAGCTGCTGCCTCGGGTATAATGGCTAAGCGCATAATCTACACTACCCAAGCGGCGGTGGCTAAGCTGGCTACTGATGCCGCTCCAGTTTTCGGTGGGGCTACTACCAGATAAAGGTACATTCCAATCCCGGCCAAACTCTACTGAGCGGTAGGGTGCTATAGCCCTAAACTTATCTTGTACATACTCATATTGAAGGCTGTTTTTCAGCGTCCAATCGTGCTTGTTGAAACTATCTCTATTGCCCCAAAAGCGCTGTTCTTGGTAGCTTAGCTTAGAGGCTATGCCTTGGTGGCTAGCATTGTCTATGGCCGAGAAGCTGTTGGGGTCTTTGTTGCTACCCGCAAGCTCTAGGCTTAGCTGCTTGAAAGAGTCTATCTGGTATTCGGTGGCTAGTGTCAGCACTTGGTGCATCTTGGGTGCTATGAGCAAAGACACTGCGCTATAATCGCCAAGAAGGGTGCCTACCCACTCGTACACGCGGCCATTGGCGGTATTGCCAGACACTTTGTAGTCGCCTTTGTAGCTACCCACGTAGGAGAACGAAACATTGTAGAGCACGTCTTGCTCATTGGTGCTGTAGGCATAGATAGAGTCTATCTTGGTACTACTTATAATAGTGTCTTTGATACGGTACAGTACCTTACTTGGCGATAGGGTGTCGAGGGCAATGTTGGGGCTGAGGGCAAACTGTACCGAGTCGCCAAGGCTGGCAAGTAAGCGCTTTTGGTCGGCACTTAGGTTTTGCAGGTAGGGTTGGTTTTTGGCATCTTGGTTGCTGTAAGCGTTCATTTTTATGCGCCATTTGTTGCCAATACTCAGCTCGTTGTAGCCATAGAGTAGCGAGTTCAGATAGTTGTTGGTACGGTACTCAAACTCTACCTGTATGCGCGAAAACTGGTTGATGGGCGAGCGCGGCATAAAACGCACCTCGTTGGTATTGTAGTTGATAATGTAATCGGCGTTTTCGCCACGCTCTAGCAGTATATTATCTACATATACTTTTTCGGTGGCGGCAAGCACTACAAATAGTTGTTCACCATTGTTGCCCACAAGGCGGTAAGGGCCTTGGTTGCCCTCGCCACCCATAAAAATGTTTCGGGCAAACTCGCCCTTGGCCATAGATGCACTGAAACCAGCTTTGTTGCTGATATGTTTGCCTAGCCTGTCTTCAGTTTGAAAAAATATACCCTGTACCCGTTTGCTGTAGTTGAGAAAATAAGCATCAGGCTTGTTGAGGTTGTAGTCGCCAAGCTGTAGGTTGCGTTTGCCCTTGCTCAGGCGTATAGATATTTGGTCAAACTCTTGTAGGTTTTGGGTATTGCCTTCGGGCTGAAAAGGCACCGTGTTGTCGGTAAGTGCAGCCTCTACCTTGATACTGTCTAGCAGATAGCCATTTACTTGCAGGTTAAAGTTGGAGTTGGACACCACATCTTGATTGTTGCCAAGGCTTATGCTGCGGCCATAGCTACCGTTGAGCTCAAGTTGCTTATAATCTACAAAGTGGTCGCTGCGTTTTTGGTTTTCGTAGTATGCGGCCGAGGAAAACATGTACATACTATCCACAATGCCCCTATCCTTGTGGCGGTAGCGCATGTTGAAATCTATGGCCAAGCGGCGATATTGTATGCGAATAGAATCTTGTGCGGGCTTGTGTAGCCAATAAAGCCGAGCCTGAATAGGGTCGATACGGTAAGCGCCACTGTCTATACCCTCAATGCTGTAATTGCTGATGGCTACGGTATCTATACGCATTGTATCGGCAATGGCTAGGGTTTTGCTCGTGCGGTTGTTGTATGCTTGAGCAATACCCTGGCCATGTGAGTAGGGTAGCAGTGCTAAAAAGCAAATGCAAAAAGATATGATTTTGTAGATATACAATTATGCGGCTAGCAATAGGCTTTAATCGGTTCTTGAAAAATTTATTGCAAGATACGTTTTGACGTCACAATGGCATCTAATTTGTATAGATTATTCTCTAAGTATATATCCCAGCTTTATGAGGTCTTTTGCAGATGCGCATGTGTGAGTTTTACCATCTTTGAGTAGGTAAATACTATTGCTGATGCTTACTATTGCTTGGTATAAATGGTCGCTGATAATAAATCCTTTGTTTGCTTTTTCATCATTGATCCATTGACAAATTAAGGCTACATAAACTGGCATAATGTGCGTGAATGGTTCGTCGAGCATTACAAACATGCCTTTCTTTTTGATGATGATATATATTTCTACCATCCTTTTTATGCCGCCCGAAAGTTCTTTGATTTTACTTTTTTCTCTTCCTTTTAATTCTTGCAAGTCATTCGCAAATACAACAAAGTCAAGATTGTATAGTTCAAATACTTTTTGAAGGCTCATCCCACTTGGGATAAAATTAAATTGGGGTAAATAGCTGATACCCGCAGGATGTTGAAAAGCAGGTTTTATATTCTGACCATCAATTCGGACCGAATAATCTTCCATTTCTGTAGTACCAAAGGCTATTTTCATCAAACTGCTTTTACCCTCGCCATTGCGTCCCAATAGTCCAACAACAGTACCTGATTCGCAACGTATATATACGTCGCTCAGTATTTTGCGTTGTCCATATTGCAATTGAATGCTGTCTATTTCGAGGAGATGGCTCACAAAAATGAATTTGTAAGAATTAGGGAAATAATGAAAATGCTTAAATCTAAAATTAGGCTACTTGTCCACAGTTTTTTTCTAGAATACCCCAAATTATAATAAAAATAGAATTGTCTTTTTTTTGAATTTTGAATAAATAGTAAGAAAATAATAGTGGTTGTTATTTTAAATAAAGTCAATGCAATGACAATACTCAACCCATATTGCAACAACAATAGGCAACTCAAAAGTGTGATTAAGTTGCTTGCAAAAGCAAATGAATTATAAAAATGAAAAACAACTTTTGCCATCTTAAACAATTTTCAAATCAGCCAGTTGCCCACACTACTTTTTGCTTCGGAAATCGCCCCGTTTCCAGGCTTCGAAAAACTTGCCCCAAGCTATTGGGCTAAGTACTTTCATGGGTTGTAGCTGCCCATCGTAGGCGGCACGGTAAGCTGCGTTTCGTTGGCTGTAGGCTTGGCCTTCGCGGCCGTCGGTATTGAGGATGCTGCCCATCATACGCATCATAGCTATGTTGCTGTTTTTGCGGGCTATCTCGTAGCGGTCGTCATCAAGGTTCAGATTTTGAAAGGCAAAGTTGAAATTCTCTTTGGAGGGTAGTGCGTGTATTACCGTTTCGCTCAAGAAAAAGGTGTCTTGGCTCAGAAGTTGCACTAAGGAAATGGTGTTGCCCACGATGTCTTCGGGTATCACATAGTCTTTGCTATTGAAGCCCAAAGACTGAAAATGGAGGGTGTCGCCCTTGAAACATACGAGGGCAAAAACGCCTTGCTCGCTGGTATAAGTGCCTTTGTTTTGGTTTTTGACAGATACTATTGCGTCTGGTATGCCATAGAGGCTGTCGCTTGTCATCACTACGCCGTTTATCTGTATTAGGCGTTCGTATTTTACTTGGGCTTGGCTGTTATTGCTGGCAAGTAGTGCAAGTAGGGTAAGTATTGGAAGTAGGTAAAAGCGCATAAGATATTTTCGAAAGGCTAAAGATAATCATTAATGGAAATGGAGGAATAAAAAAACAATTCATTTTTGTTGCTACAAAGGAAACCGCTATTGCGTAGTTTTGCGTAATATTTTTTCAATTTAACAAACGTTTTTGATGATAACGAAAGAAGCTGTTTTGGAAGCATTGGGCAATGTAGATGACCCAGACTTGCACAAGGATATTGTAACACTTGGGATGGTAAAAGACCTAAGTGTGGATGGAAACAAGGTAGCATTTACCGTAGAACTGACCACGCCTGCCTGCCCTATGAAGGATATGATAGAAAAGGCTTGCATTAACGCTGTGCGGCTAATGGTGAGCAAAGAAGCCGAGATAGATATAACAATGAGTGCGCGTGTGATAAGCAACCGCAAGGACCGCAAAGATGTGCTACCAGGTGTCAAAAATATTATTGCCGTAGCATCAGGAAAGGGTGGGGTAGGCAAGTCCACCGTAGCAGTAAACCTAGCTTTGGGCCTAGCTGCCGAGGGTGCAAGCGTGGGTTTGATGGACGCAGATATCTACGGGCCATCGATACCCATAATGCTGGGCATCCGCGATGAGCGCCCCAAGATGACTGAGGTAAATGGCAAGGGAATGATAGTGCCAATAGAAAAATATGGTATCAAAGCCATGTCTATAGGCCTGCTGATAGACGAAAAACAAGCAGTAATTTGGCGCGGCCCAATGGCTAGCTCGGCACTGAAACAATTTGTAACCGATGTGCTTTGGGGCGAGCTAGACTATTTGATAATAGACTTGCCACCAGGAACAGGCGATGTGCACCTTACCATTGCGCAAACCATACCAGTAACGGGTGCGGTAATAGTATCTACCCCGCAGGCGGTGGCCGCTGCCGATGCTAGGAAAGCGGTAATGATGTTTAAACAAGAAAATATAAAAATACCGGTGTTGGGTGTGATAGAAAACATGGCCTATTTTACCCCAGCCGAGCTGCCCGAAAATAAATACTACATTTTTGGCAAAGGTGGTGCTGCGCAAATGGCCGAGCAATTTGAATTACCTTTCTTAGGCGAATTGCCTTTGGTACAAAGCATCCGTGAGGGTGGCGACATGGGCATACCTGCTGTGATAGACCAAGACTCGCCAGCACGTGAGCGGTTTTTGGAGTTGGCACGTAATGTGGCACAGAATGTTTCTATCCGCAATGCGAGTATGGAGCCTATCAAAGTGTTAGAAATCAACTTGTCCTAAAACATAATTAACAGAATGCCCTCAAATTTTATTATTTGGGGGCATTCGTCTTTTTTTGGTTCTATTAGGTTGGGTTTCGGACTGATACCTGTACTCCTCGCTTCGCTCTTAGGTACCGCTGCCATCCCGTGCCCGTCGGCTTTAAACAATTGAAATCTTTAATTAAATTCAATTGAATATTTTGACTTGAAATATAAAATGCATTAAAACTAATTTATGTTAATTTCTGTTTGCGCTTGAAGAGCCAAAGTATAAGCATGCAGCAAATAACAAAAAAGTCAAAGGCAAGTAATGGGTAAAGGCCGCTAGGACGATAATAATCTTCAAATTTATTTTCTGCCCAATATGATA
>JADLEN010000271.1 GCA_020846105.1 Chitinophagaceae bacterium
CGTTTGCCTTATTTATCTTGTTTTTTTGCTTTGGCATAGTGGCGTCGGCTATAGAGCCCCATTTTATAAAAACCATACTGGGCGCAGACTATGTAGAAATGACCGAGCAGAACATTGCCAACGGCGACCCCTTTGGCGTTTACAAATCTTCAGACTCCCTTACCATGTTTGTAACCATTGCTTGGAATAATATCCGGGTGGCGCTCATGATGTTTGGCTCGGGTATCTCTTTTGGCCTGGGCACTATGTATATTTTGTTCAAAAATAGCCTCATGGTGGGTGTCTTCGACTATTTATTTTACCAACACCACTTGGGCAAGCAGTTTTTTTTAGTAGTGTTTATCCATGGCACTTTAGAGTTGGCGTCTATAGTCATAGCTAGCTGTGCAGGCTTTGTTTTGGGGGCGTCTATACTGTTTCCGGGTACTTATACACGCTTGCAGTCGTTGCGCTTTGCAGCCAAAGATGCGGTAAAAATAATAATGGGCACCATACCTATCTTTATAGTGGCGGCTTTTTTCGAAAGCTACCTTACCAGGCACACCAATATGCCTTTGGCACTCAGTTTGTTTATCTTAGTGGGCTCTTTGAGCTTTATCATTTTTTACTTTTTCTACTTGCCTCGGCGGGTTTACCGTCAAATAGCGCTAGCCCAATAATGAGCCGTTTTTTTATCTTCTTTTTTGTGGTATTGCTGTGCTGCGCTAGCGCTGCTACGGCACAGGTGGCCCCGCTGCCTAGCTACGATACTATAGATGCGGTTTCGGACGATGAAGACGCGCTGTCTGACGCTGCCCCTGCACTGGCGGCCAATCCGCTGCGCTTTGCATCTAGCCAAGAGTGGGCGCAGGTAGTGCAAGATTCGGCCTTTTATTACAAAGACAAGGTAGAAGCACAGGCCGCCGCACCCAAGCCCAACAAACAAGCCAAGTGGCTTACAGATTTGTTTCAGAAAATCTTCGATTTTTTCAGCTCAGGTATAGGCTTGCTGCTTTTCTATGCCCTTATTTTAGGCATTGTTGTCTTTTTGCTTTATTACATTTTCAGGGGCGATATGGGCTTTCTTTTTGCGAAGAAAATAACCAAGCCTAAAGATACCACAGACGAGCTGCTGAACACCGAAGACCTACTGACTACAGACTGGGCTACCCTCTTGCAGGCCTCCGATGCAGACAAGCGCATGGCCACCCGCTACTTGTTTATCTATGCACTGCAATTGCTACACCAACAACAGGTTATAGACTACCGAAAAGACAAAACAAACCACCAATATTACCTATCTATAGCCAATGATGAGCTGCAACAGCTGTTTGGGCAGCTGATGCTGCGCTACGAAATGGCCTGGTATGGCCACATGCCCGTGACAGAGGAGCTTTGGCAGCAATCGTTACTTATTTTACAAGCCCTAAAACAAAAAATATAAGCCCCATACCCTTGCTAACACAGCGCATACATACCTTTTCTTTTGCCATCGGCTTGCTGATGCTACTAGTAGCATGCGGCCAGCCCAAGCCCAAGCCTATAGACTGGAATGTAGGCCTTGGCCAAAAAGGCAAAAAGCCCTACGATACTTATATCGCGCATAAATTGCTCCCTGCCTATTTCCCCGATGCCAGTATCAGCACGCTTTACAGCAATTACGATTTCAACAACATCAACCGCGCTAGCTACGATAGCCAAGAAGGTCACAGCTTGCTTGTGCTCATTGGCAAAACTATCATCTTTTCTAAAGACGAGTGGGCACAGCTTATGCAATATATGCGCAACGGCAACGAAATAGTAATGGCAAGCGCTAGCTACGATGGCTATTTAGAAAAAGATTTCCATGTACGGGTCAGCAGCGAGGGTTTTGCAGCGCCACTTAGCCGCTACAACACTGGCTCAGACAATGTAGCCGCACTGAGCCTTGCACGCTACCCCATGCAGCGTTTTGGCATGCACGGCCGCAGCTTGCACAGCCATTTTATATTCCCTGCCTTGGCCGATACGCTCCAAGATACCTACGATTTTACGGTGGCGCAGCTACCTACTATCCTAGGCTATGTGCATAGTGCCAATGACACGCTGGGCAAGCCCAATATGGTGCAATATTCGGTAGGCGCAGGCCACCTCACGCTGCTTGCATCGCCTATGATGCTTACCAACTATTTTTTGCTACAACCCGGCAACCGCCTTTACTACGACAACATCTGGCAAGTGGTAGATGGCGACATCTTTCAGGTATTTTGGGGCAATTTTACACACCGCAGCCCCAACCAATCTGCCTGGGCAGTGCTCATGCGCCACCCTGCTACGCGCTGGGCGGTATTATTACTGCTTTTACTTAGTGTTTCCTTTGTCATCTTTCAGTTTCGCAGGCAGCAGCGCATCATACCCATCATACGCCCCAACGAAAATAGCTCCCTAGAGTTTGTAAATACCGTGGCCATGCTCTATTACAACAAGGGCGACAACCACAACCTTGCCTGCAAGATGGACAACCACTTTATGGAGTACCTCCGCAGCCATTTTTTGATAGACACCCACACACTAGACCAGCAATTCATCCTCCGCCTTAGCCGCAAGTCGGGCATTTCAGAAGCCAGCACCGCCAGTCTTATAGCATTGATACACCACATACGGCTTGGCAGCACCGTCTCAGACACAGAGCTGCTACTTTTATACCAAGGCATCCAACAATTTTATAAAAAACCCTAATTTTTATTATGCAGCAGCATTCCACCACCCCCGGCACAGAGCCATTGCCCGCACAGCAGCTTGCGCAGCAGCTACAGCAGCGTATGAGCAGCGTTATTGTAGGTCAGCAAGATACCCTAGAGCTATTGCTAGCTAGCCTACTAGCCGACGGGCACGTGCTCATAGAAGGCGTGCCCGGCGTAGCCAAAACCCTTACCGCCAAGCTCTTGGCCAAGATGCTTGATGTGCAGTTTTCCCGCATTCAGTTTACCCCAGACCTCATGCCCTCCGATGTTACAGGCACCAGCATATTCAATGCCAGTACCACCAGCTTCCAATTCAAGCAAGGCCCCATATTTGCCAACATTGTACTTATAGACGAGATAAACCGCGCACCCGCCAAAACCCAAGCCTCGCTCTTTGAGGTGATGGAAGAGCGCCAAATAACCAACGATGGCCACTGCTACCCCATGCAAGCCCCCTTTATGGTGCTTGCCACCCAAAATCCTATAGAGCACGAGGGCACTTACCGCCTGCCCGAAGCCCAGCTAGATAGATTCTTGATAAAAATAATTGTAGGCTACCCCAGTCTTGAAGACGAAGTAACCATTTTACAAGCCCAAAACGCCCAACCCATTGCCGAGCTTGTGGCCGCTATCCAGCCCATTGTTAGCAGCCATCAGCTACACGATGCCCGTGCCGCAGTACGCGCCATCCATGTCGAAAACAAGATAATACATTACATAGCACACATCATACACGCCACCCGCCAGCACCGCGCCCTATATGTAGGCGCATCGCCACGCGCATCTATAGCCCTATTGCAAATGGCCAAGGCCATAGCCCTCATCCGCGGGCGCAGCTTTGCCATCCCAGACGATGTGGCCTATGCCGTGTACCCCGTACTACGCCACCGCATTGGCCTTAGCCCCGAGCGCGAGATGGAAGGCGCC
>JADLEN010000272.1 GCA_020846105.1 Chitinophagaceae bacterium
AAAAATATCCTTTCATTTAATGAATCAGAGTGGGCAAATATAATAGATGATATGGCGCCAAAGGCAAAGTTAAACAGCACACAAAAAGAAGCAGTGTCCAAATATATTTTAGCAATTAAGGCTATGCAAATTGAATAATAAAAATGCACTTACAATTCGAAAAAAAAATCTACCAAACTTGCACCTCTCGTTCCAATTCAATACCAAAAGTATTTTTGACAGAAACGAGAATTTCACTAGATAATTGCCAAATCTCTTCGCCTGTTGCATTGCCATAATTAACCAATACTAAGGCTTGCTTTTCGTGAACGCCATAATCATTTTTACGAAAACCTTTCCATCCGCATTGCTCAATAAGCCAGCCTGCAGGCACTTTAACGGTATGCTCGTTGACAGGGTAGGAAGGAATGGTTGCAAATCGTTTTTTTAAATCAAGATACTGTTGAATAGGTATGTTAGGGTTTTTAAAGAAAGAACCCGCATTGCCAATTTCTTTAGGGTTGGGCAACTTGCTACTCCTAATATTTATAACAGCCTGAGCAACATCTTTAGCATTGGGTCTCAGTATATTTAGGTTTGTTAATTCTTCATTTATTGCACCATAAGTGGTTTGAAGTTGTTGAATTTTAGACAATCGAAATCGTACGGAAACAATAAAAAAACGGTTTCGCAATTCGTTTTTGAAAATACTATCTCGATAACCAAACCGACAATCAATGTTACTAAGGGCTACCATTTTTTTATCCGTCCAATCCCAATAAATAACCGAGTCAATTACGTCCTTGACCTCTACACCATATGCACCAATATTTTGGATGGGCGCAGCACCCACAGTACCTGGTATGAGCGCTAAGTTCTCAATTCCATTCAGATTTTGAGACAAAGTATAAAGTACAAAATCATGCCAAACCTCTCCAGACGCCACCTCTATTAAAGCCGTATTTGCGTCTTCTTCTATCAGTTTTATTCCCTTTGTCCTATTGGCTATTACCAAACCTTTTGGTGTTTGGGTACATAATATATTGCTACCACCACCAATAATTTTTCGTTCTAAAACTTCACTTAATGCTGGCAAATCCGCAATATTTGTCAATTCAAAAAAATCATTAACAATAAGATCAATACCAAAGCTGGTAATACTTTTTAAAGAAATATTGTGTTGTATGTTCATAACAAATAGAGCATTAAAAATAAGTACTTTCAAATGGCTTCCCTAAAAAACGAATCCCTAAACCAGGTTTTGCAATTGTAGCAATCCGAGCATCTTTGTAAGACAAGCCATCAGCAATATCTTCTTTGAGCAATAAGGGGCCATCAGCATCTAAATCATCCAAAAGGGGCGACAGTTGGGCAATTGCAGCAGTGCCAATACTGCTCTCATTCATATTCCCCATCATTACTTTAAGGCCTAATTGCCGTGCCTCTTTTATCATTCGTAATGCAGGAGTAATACCGCCACATTTCGTAAGCTTAATATTAATACCATCAAAAGAAGCAGCACATTTTACAACATCAATTTCCTCTACACAGCTTTCATCGGCATACAGCGAAATATCAGACAGTGTTTTCAATGCGCTCATCGCATCCCATTCAGTTTTTTCTAAAGGTTGCTCTATCAATACCACACCAAGTTTTTTAAGTTCTGGTAGCATATATTTTGCATCTTCAAAAGAAAAGCTTTCATTAGCATCTATACGAAAAGGCTTGTCTGTATGGCTTCTTAGCGCTACAAGCAAATCCAAATCGGCAAGTTTGCTCATTTTTATTTTGTACAATGGCCAAGGGTGCCTTTGCAATTTAGCAATCATTTTTTCAGCAGTATCAATACCCAAAGTGTAATCCGTAATTGGCGTTTCGGTGGCCGAAATACCCAAAACATTGCGTAAAGGCATGTTGCGCATTTGTGCAAATAAATCCCAACCGGCAATATCAAGTGCGGCAATTAAAAAATTATTACCAGGAAACAAATGATGTAGAAAATGCCAAAATCTTTGGGGGTCGGTGAGTGCATAACGCTCAATGGGCAAACGTTTCGCGCTTAGCTCCTCTATCATTGACGCTACCGTAACACCGTAATAATTAATTGCTGGAGCCTCGCCATAACCGCACCAATGGCGCAAACCAAGCGATACCACTAAACTAGGCTGATGAGTTTTAGTACCCTTGGCAATCGTAAATGGATATTCGAATGGCAAATCGAAAGAATAATGTCGCAGTTGCAGCATTGGATAAAATTGCACTTATTTTGCAGATTGTAAAACTAATACTAATGCCTCGAATTCCCTTTTGGATTTTTATAATTATTGCAGCTTTATACTTCTCGGCCACTAGGGTAGATATAATGGACATAGACGCCACCCAATATGCCGAAATAAGCCGAGAAATGGCGCAAAGCGGCGACTACCTACATATTTATGATAGAGGCAACAATTACCTCGACAAGCCGCCATTTCTGTTTTGGGTAAGCGCAGCTAGCATCGATATTTTTGGGGCTACAAATTTTGGCTACAAACTGCATTCCATATTACTTGCACTATTGGCAATTTTCGCTACTTATAGACTTGCAAAACTATTGTACGATGAAAATACTGGACGGGCAGCCGCATTAATATTAGCAACTTCACAAGGAATGTTTTTAATGACCAATGACATTCGCTGCGACCTAGCACTTATGGCGTGGGTCATCACTAGCATTTGGCTTATTCAGGAGTGGATTGTTGCAAAACGTTGGTATCACTTATTACTAGCCGCCACAGCAATGGCTTTGGGTATGATGACAAAAGGCCCAATAGCCATACTTGCACCTGCATTTGCTATTGGTACAAATTTTATTTTACACAGAGATTGGCGCAATATTTTTCGGTGGCAATATTTGTTATTGCTACTTTTAGTCGCAATACTTTTAATACCAATGAGCATTGGTTTGTACCAACAATACGACCTTTACCCAAGCAAATTTATTGATGGAAAATCGGGCGTATCTGGGCTCAAATTCTTTTTCTGGACACAAAGCTTTGGGCGTATTACTGGCGAAAATGTGTGGAATAATGGGGCCTACATTTCGTTCCAATTAGTGAATATGATTTGGTCCTTCTTGCCTTGGATTTTTATTTTTATCCCAGCCCTTTTCTTGAATATCCGCAACATTATTCGTCAAAAACTGAGACTACAAGATGGCCAAGAATGGCTATCTACGGGCGGATTCTTACTTTGCTACCTGGCTGTTGGGTTATCTAAATATCAATTGCCGCACTACATTTTTGTTGCATTTCCACTTGCATCCATACTCTGCGCAGCATTTTTGCGCGATTGTTATACGCTTCACCTTTACCCAAAACTTACGCGCATACTGAGCAGTATAATGACTGGTGCTGGTTTCTTATTATTTGTGGGATTATTACTAATACTAACTGTTGTTTTTCCGGCGGCTTGGTATTGGTTTGTTCTATGTGCTGTTGCACTTTCTGTTTACTTTTTTATTGTGCTGCGCAAAAATGTTTCGGGCAAAATAATTTGGACTGGTGCTGCGGCAATGATACTCGTCAACATCTTTCTTAGCCACCATTTTTACTACGAGCTTATGAAATACCAAGTGGGTACAGTAGTAGGCAAATTTATAAAAGACAATAAAATACCCAACAGCAAAATAATGGTGTACCGCATGAGCGACCCGCTCAATTCTATTCACTATTATGCCAATCAGGTAGTGCGTATTAAAAGGGAGAAAGGCTACATCCCTAGCCAAGCAACCGACTATGTGCTATTGACAAAAGATGGCAAGGAAGAACTGGAAGAGCGTGGCTATGAGCTGCAAATAGCGCTGCAAGGAACACTATTTAAAGTGAGTGAACTTACCGCCGATTTTATAAACCCAAGCAACCGACACAAAGCCACAACTGATTATTATTTTTGCAAAATCACCAAGCAGGGCAATAGTTTAGCCCAATAAGCCATTGAGTGCGGTCACTATTGTTTGAGGTTTGATACTATACATATCTTTACTCACTGCTTTATAAAAAGTATCTTTATTGCTGCGCAAATACTGTTGGGTGTAAACCGTTTTTACGTTTTGAAAACCTGCTTCTTCATAGGCCACAAAACGTTTTGCGTTTACACCATTTGCCAAAATAACGGTTGGCTTTTGTAAAGAAACGGCAGCGTGCGCCGCCATAGTATCGCCAGTAATCACAGCATTTATACAGGCCATAGCACGCAATGTTGCTACTAAGTTTGTTTGCCCTACAATAGAAGGCACTTGTGTTGCAGCTACAATTTTATCGGCAATAGCACGTTCGTTTTTGCCACCAGAAAGCAATGGTTCAAAACCATTTTGCAGTAACAATTTCACCAACGTTATCCAACAGCTTAGTGGCCAAGTTTTACTTTTGGCAGAAGCGCCAATAAAGCAAATAATTTGTTTTGGCATAGCATTATTTTCTGTCTTTATTGGCAATAATAGACTTTGGCATTGTAACCTTTGACCACCTATAAATGCAGCAAAATTTTGGTTGTAATTAAATTCATGGAGTGTCTTTTCTTTTGGGAATAGCTGTGTGTAATTAGCATCCGAGGTCGTATTCCATAATGGCCATTCATAGGTATTTTCGCACGCAATTCTGTGCTTTGCTCCCGAAGCTAATACGAGCAAATCATCTATCAACAAGGGTCTTGTGCGAGATGGGCAAATAATTGTTTCAAAATTTTCGCTCCTTACTTGCGCCCACATTGCTTGCCTATACACACTGTTATTCATGTATTGTTGCTTGTCTACCCAAATAACATGGTGCACATAAGCAGCATCGTATGCTTCAAAAATAGGTTTCCAAACTACATTGCCAATAAGGGTAATTTTAGAGCCTGCAAATTGCCTCGCATCTCCAATCATACCCAAGCAATTGCGCCATAATAGATAATCGCCAATATCATCTAAGCGCACGATTGCCAACTTTTTTTCCGTACAAATATTATCGGGCAATGCAGCTATTATTCCTCGCCATTCTTCAAATTGCCGCAGCACAGTTTGTATCTGTTTTTGCTCGCTGCGGCTACGAAGTGTTAAGGCTATATTTCGGACAATACTGTTCACAGAATCGTTTTAAGACAATTGTTCTTCCAGCGTCATTACTTCTTCAAAAGCCTTATCATACTGCTTGTTCAGCATTTCGAATTGCGCATTTAATTGCTTGTATTGCTCGTCAAGCTTTTTAAATTTTTCTTTGTCTTGATACACACTTGGGTCGGCAAGACTGGCTTCTACTTTTAATTTTTCAGTCTTGCATTTATTCAAGTCGTCTTCTGTTTTCTGAAAAAACTTTTGTTTTGTTTGCAATTCTTTTTTCAAAGACCGCATTTCGTCATCATTTACCTTTTTTTTTTCGGCTTTGGGTGCAGCTTTCGCAGCAGCGGGTTGTTCTGCAAGTTTTGCACGTGCAGCTTTCTCTTGTTTATAAACAAGCCATTCATTGTACGGACCGTTAAATTCTTTGATTTGACCGTCTTCAATTTCCCAAATTTTATTTGCTGTTTTGGAGATAAAATATCGGTCATGAGACACAAGTACCAAAGTACCCTGATACTTGTTCAGCGCATCTATCAGCATTTCTACACTTTGCATATCCAAGTGGTTGGTAGGCTCATCCAGCATCAGAAAGTTGCCTTTGGCTGCAATGGTTTTTGAAAGTGCAACCCTTGCCTTCTCGCCACCCGATAGTACTTTTATTTTCTTAAACACATCGTCGCCGCTAAAAAGGAAGCAGCCCAACATTTGACGAAGCTCCACCTCCGTTTTGCCACTACCACTCAGCTTCAATTCTTCTAAAATTTCGTTGTTTACATCCAACGATTCTAGTTGGTGCTGCGCATAAAAACTTTCTTCCACATTGTGCCCAGCTTTACGGTCACCCTCTATTTCTTCTGCGCCAGAGATGATACGCAGTAGTGTAGATTTACCCTTACCATTGGCTCCAATAAGCGCAATTTTATCACCTCTAATTATTTCGGCAGTAGTGTTTTTTAAGATTGTCAATTTGCCATAAGACTTGCTCACATTATTGAGTGTGCAAATGATTTTACCCGGCTGTATGGCTATATCGAAATTGATATTCATCACCGGTACGCTAGCGTCTGGGGCTTCTATAAGTTCTAGTTTGTCTAGGCGTTTTACAGCACTCTGTGCTTGCGCTGCTTTTGTAGCTTGTGCACGAAATCGCTCTATGAATCGTTCTTCCTTTTTTATATAATCTTGTTGGTTTTCAAATGCACGTTGCTGTAGCTCCATACGCTCTACTTTTTCTTTCAAAAAGAAAGAGTAATTGCCTGAGTATTGCACCAAGTCGCGCTGCCATACCTCTACTATCTTCGTCACCATTTTGTCTAAAAAATGCCTGTCATGCGATACTACTACTACAGAGCCAGGATAGCTTTGTAGGTAGCGCTCTAGCCATTCTATAGATGGCAAATCCAAGTGATTCGTAGGCTCATCCAGCAGCAACAATTGTGGTGCTTGCAGCATCATTTTGGCCAGCAATACGCGCATCCGCCAGCCACCCGAAAATTGGTCGTATGGGCGTTGCAAATCCTCTGTGGTAAAGCCCAGCCCTTCCAAAACTTCAGCCGTCTTGTGCTCCATTTCGTAGCCGCCAGCCATCTCAAAATCGTGCAGCGCATGGCTATAATCATCCAGCAGTTTTTCGTCGTCAGGCTTAGTTTCTAGCTCCTCCAAAATGTCATTCATGTCTTGCTCTATCTTATGCGCTTTTTCAAAAGCCTGCATACCCACCTTCAGTATAGAATCGGAGGTAGAAAAGCTCAACAAATCTTGGTTGAAAAAACCCAGACTCACATCTTTTGGTTTGTTTATTGTACCGCTATCGGGCGAGTAGGCTCCTGTCATTAGGCGCAATACAGTCGATTTTCCGGCGCCATTCACGCCCACTAGGCCTATACGTTCGTCGTTGCCTATTTGCCAATTCACCTCGTCGAGCATGGTACGCGCACCAAACGAGAAACTTAAATTTTGTAGAGAAAGTAACATAAGGGCGCAAAATTAGGCAATTTGGCCATTAGTTATTAAGCTAATTGGCTAAAGAAGTTAAAAGATTTTATCGGGCAATTAGCGCCACGAAACTATTGCCATAAAGACAACATTGAGCAATGCGCAATGCTTGGGAATGCTCGGTCTGTGGGCAATAAACACATTTAGCACACACGAAAGCGTGAGGGATGAAACGGATATCCTTTTGCCCCCTTCAGGCAAAAGATAGCAGTGCCAGCCCGACCACGAGCGAAGCATCGTGGGCACGCCCAAAAAAAAATCCCACCTCTCTCGAAGCGGGATTTCTCTATTACTCTCAAATACTATTCATTCGTTTTCTCGGGCCTCATCTGTGGAAACAGCAATACATCTTGTATGGACACTTGCCCTGTTAGCAACATCGCCAAGCGGTCTATACCAAAACCGATACCTGCTGTAGGCGGCATACCATATTCTAGGGCGCGAAGGAAATCGTAATCTATAAACATCGCCTCATCGTCGCCACGCTCCATAAGGGCTACTTGCTCCTCGAAACGCTCGCGCTGGTCTATGGGGTCGTTCAGCTCGCTGTAGGCATTGGCTATTTCTTTACCATTTACTATTAGCTCGAAACGCTCTACCAGCCCCTCTTTGCTGCGGTGCTTCTTGGTTAGCGGACTCATCTCTACCGGATAGTCGATGATGAAAGTAGGCTGCACATAATGGTGCTCGCATTTACCGCCAAATAGCTCGTCTATCAGTTTGCCCTTGCCCACATTGGGGTCTACCTGTATGTGCAGTTGCTTGCACACATCGCGCAGGGCAGCCTCGTCCATAGCGCTCACATCGTGGCCCGTATGTTCTAATATGGCATCGTAGATGCACACGCGGGCGTATGGTGCTTTGAAGCTTATTTCTTTACCCTCAATACTTACAATGGGCGTGCCGTTGGTGGCAATAGCTGTTTCTTCTAGCAATTGCTCGGTGGTTTCCATCATCCAATAATAATCTTTGTAAGCCACATAAAACTCCAACACCGTAAACTCTGGATTGTGCGTGCGGTCCATCCCTTCGTTGCGGAAGTTGCGGCTAAACTCGTACACCCACTCAAAGCCCCCAACAATCAACCTCTTGAGGTACAGCTCATTGGCTATGCGCAGGTACAGCGGCATATCTAGTGCGTTGTGGTGCGTGGCAAAAGGGCGTGCCGCAGCACCACCCGGTATGCTTTGTAGCACTGGCGTATCCACCTCTAGCCCACCCCGCTCGTTTAGGAACGTGCGGATGGCATTCTTCATTTTCGTAATCTTCGTAAAGGTATCGCGCACCGTGGGGTTTACGATTAGGTCGGCATAGCGCTGACGGTATTTGAACTCCAAATCGCTCACCGCGTCAAACACTTCACCGTCTTTCTCCTTTACTATGGGCAGCGGATGTAGCGATTTTGTGAGCAGCGTAAACGAGGTAGCGTGTACACTCGTTTCGCCCATTTTGGTGGTAAACACATAACCCTCTACCCCTACTATATCGCCAATGTCTAGCAGTTTTTTCCACACCACATCATACATTGTTTTGTCTTCGCCTGGGCACACATCGTCTCGGCGGATATACACCTGTATGCGCTCCGTACTATCTTGCAACACCGCAAAATTGGCCTTACCCATATCGCGCACCATCATTATACGGCCCGCCACACGCACCTTCGCAAAGTCTTCCTTATTTTCTTCCTTATAGTTTGCCTTTATATATTGGGCAGTATGGCTCACCTCGTAGGTGGGTGCGGGGTAAGGGTCTATACCCATATCCAAAAGTTGTTGCAATTTTTCGCGGCGGATAAGCTCCTGCTCGCTGTGCTGAGTACTCATATATATTATTGTTCTGAAACGCTGCAAAAGTAGGGTTTTATGCCTAGCAAACGCCTAGCACTAGCAGTTAAAAAGGCAAATAATTAAAAGGTTAAAGTAGTTAATCTATTAGCCCCGACCAATTAACTCAATTATCCCATTAATTATCATTTGGGCGTGCCCCCGATGCTTCGCTCGGGGTCGTGCCATCCGCTGCTATCTTTTGCCCTGAAAAAGGGCAAAAGGATATCCGCTACTGTCACTCACGCTTGCGTGTGTGCTACTTTGCGCAAAGACGTGTGTGGTGTTATTATGTTTCTTGTTTT
>JADLEN010000273.1 GCA_020846105.1 Chitinophagaceae bacterium
GCCACCACCAGCAGCAGCTTTTATGAGAATAGGAAAACCAATTTCTTTAGCTATTGCAATGGCTTCGCCGAGGTCGCTGATGGGTTCGTCGGTGCCGGGCACCATAGGCACATCAAACTTTTTGGCGGCTTGCTTTGCCGAGATTTTGTTGCCCATCATATTGATAGAATAGGCGCTTGGGCCAATAAAGGTCAAACCTGCATCTTCTACTGCTTGCGAAAATTCAGCGTTCTCGCTGAGGAATCCATAACCAGGGTGAATGGCATCGGCACCTGTTTCTTTGGCAGCAGCCAAAAGCTTATCGATACGTAGATAAGATTGTGCAGAAGCAGGTGGACCAATACAAATTGCCTCATCGGCAAAGCGCACAAAAGGCATATTTCTATCCGCTTCCGAAAAAACAGCAACGGTTTTGATACCCATTTCGCGTGCAGTACGCATCACTCTTAGGGCTATTTCGCCACGGTTGGCGACAAGTATTTTATTCATTTTATGAACTTAATTTCTTTAAAAAATCAACTTACAATTTTGTTTCCACTTTGGTATTTGACAAACATATAAAGGTAGAGCACGCGGGAAATGCGCATCAGCCAAGGTTGTAAAAGTAAAGTGAGCCCTACTGCTACACCTAATGCAATAAAAATAGAATTGTCTTTGTAACTAAGCCCAATAAGCACCCAATAAGCTACAAATACGGCAGCCATTATAGCCACTGTAAGCCCGTAAGAAACATATCCTGTGCCGAAATAAAAGCCAGGCTCGAGCTCCATTTTTTGTCCGCAATGGCTGCACTTTTCAGGCATTTGCAACATTTTGCTAATCGGGAATATCGATTTGTTGGTAAACATGGCACCACTCCGACAATTGGGGCATTTCATTTGGAGGATGCTGAGTACTTGGTTTGGCGTTTTTTCTTTTGACATTGGTTCTTGTAAATAAGCGCCGCAAAGGTACAATGAAGTGTAGGAATTGAAGTGTTATTAATACTCAAAAAACTAAAGGTGGATATTTAGCGTTGCTCTTTGTCTACAGCAACAACAGTTTTGAGTTTTAAGATTTTGGCAGCACGCATTACGGCTACAATGTTGTCAAACTCGGCTTTTTTGTCGCCATTAATTACTACTGTAGGTTCGGCATCATTGCTTTTGGCTACCATTGCTGCAATTGCCGATTGTAAAGAATCTGAAGCAATAGCTCGGGTGCCCACAAAAAATCTTTGGAGCGAATCTACCGTTACAACTACTGTTTGCTTGGCTTTACTATCACTAGCAGCACGCGGCACGGACACCTTTACAAGGTTGGGATTGGCCAATGTAGATATTATGAGAAAGAAGAACAGAAGGATAAATAGAATATCGTTGAGTGCAGAAGTTTCTGATTCTTTAGAAGCACGAAGGTGTGAGCGAAGGTTCATTATTGATAAAAATTGATTTGCAAGATAAAAAAGAAACGCTTTTAAGGTGATTCTATTTTGCCGATTGTGAAAATATTTAAAATCCTATATTTTCTTACCAACAAACTGAACATCCTTGATTACCAATGCAGGGTCTAAGTTGAATTTATATTTTTCCATTACCATTTCGAGGCTATTATCTTTTTTATTGAGCCAATAGGCTGTTGAAAGGTAAGCTGGATCTGGATAATAAATAAACATACAAGTACTGTCTTTGGCCAGGTCGATAACCTTAGGTGCAATAGCCGAGCTTATTGCAGGGCAGCCCCAACTGCGCCCTAGTCGTTGGTTTTTGGCTATAAAATCTTCAGAAACATAGTTGGCGCCGTGCATAACGATAGACCTTTCGTATGCCGCAGAATTGTAACCTTGGTCTAACCCATGTAGGTACAACGACAATCCGTGTTGCCCATTGTAAGTAATACCTGTGACGTAAAAGCCAAGACTACTTTGATGTGAATTTTCCTTGTTCGAAAAATCAGTGGCAAACTCTTCGCCAGTACCTTGCCCATGTGCCACAAAATCATTTACAAGCAATTTTAAATGCTCCATGTCTATAATCCACAAGCGTTTTTTATTTGCCGATAGGCTAAAGTCGCAGATGGACAACAATTCTTTTGAAGGATTGAGCTTTCCTGATGCTTTGATACTATAGAAGCCTTTTACAGCAAATTGAAAAGCATCAAAGCTCAAGAGATTTGAAGTATCAAAATCTATTTGGGCATACAATTTTTTCAGAAAAACATCTGATGTTGTGAGGGTAGATTTTTTGACTACAGTATTATCTCCCCTAGTTGCGAAAGCAATTAGCAAGATAATCAAGAAAGGAATGCCCCATAGTGGTGCTAAGCTTTTTTTATATTTCAAAACAATAAAGGATTATTAATGCGTTCAAAGTTAAACTATTCGAATTGGCATCTGAGTTTAAAGTTGTTAAATGAGGTTAAACTTGCTTTCACAACTATTGTCTAAAAAAAAATTATAAAAATAAATCCAATTCACATAATAATAATATCCTAATTTCGTTTTAGAAATAAACTATAACCAAAATGAGAAAAACACTTTCGATACTTACAATTTTACTAGCCATTGCTGGTAATAGTATAGCCCAAGAAAAGCTTTATCTTAAAGGCCAACGAGAGCCTATTAATTGCCAAGTGGTAGAAATAAATAGCACTGAAATAAAATACAAGCCAAGCGATGCTGAGCAACTTACTATTGGCACAAGCATTATTGAGGTCGAAAAAATTGTTTTCAAATCTGGAAGGGTGCAGTATTTTACCGACCCTCTTGAAGATTTTAGTTTTTATAAGGGTCAGAAAAAATGGAACCTTAAAGTTGGCATCTTATCTCCCGCCTCTGGATATACCGATTTGTATTTAGAAAAATCCGTAAAACCCGGTCGCAGTGTTGAATTTCAGGCAAGTATAATAGGCCTTGGCACCAACCCCGTGATACCAAACCAATATAACAGCAATAA
>JADLEN010000274.1 GCA_020846105.1 Chitinophagaceae bacterium
AGCCCATTACCATAAGTATCGTACCTGCCCATACAAGGTTGATGTGAGGGAACATTATTGCTTTCAATACCACCCAACGTTTGGTTTGCGACACTTCTTTTATTTGTATTTCGGCTTTGTTTTCCTCGGGTATTATTTTGCCAAGGCGCACTATAGCACCAATACTTGCAGTGGTGGTGTCGTCTATATGATTTTCAAATTGGTCTCGGATAAAATATAGTGGGGCAAGGTCATTCTGTTTGCCATCAAGGTTATAAACTTCTATCATTGCCGATACTGAAATATCACCCTCTTTTGCCTTATAATATTGGTTGTCCACATTGGTGTTGAAACCTTTGAAAATTAAAAATGCTTTGCTCAGGTATATGGTGTCGCCTTTGGCAAGCCTGAAATTTTTAAAGGTGTCTGTCTCGCTGGCATTAGCTTCGTTGGGCTTACCACTTACTGAGTTTACATAGGTAAAAATGTCCTTGTTCCAATAATGTTTAGAAGACGGATTGGCACTCAATCCTTCTTGCCCTTTGGGGTTGATAAATGCATCTGGGAATAGCATAAAAGATTCTACTACTTTGTTGGTGGCAGAGTCTTTGCGCTCAAACAATACTTTGTAAAAGGTTCGTGGGTCGCTGCTCGAAACCGAGTCGCCTTGATAAGTAGCCCAATAATCGCTAAGTGCTACAGGCACACCTTCGTACAACATCACATTCTCTTGGCTTTCTTTCACTGCTTCGCGCATGTCTGTTTTGCCAATGGGCAATATGCCACCTAAGGTATTTAGCGAAATCACTTCTTTTTTGTGACCAGTAATAAGCACACCCATAATGAGTACGCCAAAACCAAAATGCGACAATGAAGGGCCCATTTTTTTTAGTGATTTCTGTACACTAAATGCGTAAAACGAGCTTGCAACTATGGAAAAACTAGCACAAAATAATAGCACTATAAATTGCCATCCTGTAATAGATTGACTAACGCCTACCACCACAGATAGTATTATCGACAAGCCAATAACAATAGAAAACTTTTTGATTAGGTTTTGTAATTGTGTTTGCTTGTATTTTAGGTACAATGCACCACCCGAGAATAGGGTTATAAACATTACCACCCATATTTGAATATTGTTGTAATGCGCTACAGGGTCTACCGGTGGGGCTACATCTTTGCCCGTTATCCACTTGGCTAGTGGCGACCATACTGGAATCGAGGTGCTAATAGATATTTGTAAAGCAGAAAGTAAAATAATAAAGGAGCCAATAAACATCCAAAATTCACGAGTCCACAATGGCTCTTCAGATT
This sequence comes from Chitinophagaceae bacterium, assembly GCA_020846105.1. Classification (GTDB taxonomy): domain Bacteria; phylum Bacteroidota; class Bacteroidia; order Chitinophagales; family Chitinophagaceae; genus Rurimicrobium. The sequence goes on from JADLEN010000274.1 coordinate 1,297, forward strand.
TTACAAGCGGCATCGTTTTTCTACGATAGATAATAAACCCAAAACCCAAAGTCATTACAATGGCTATAAAGGTGAGCAGTTGCCAAAATAAAGATGAGCCTTCGCCTGTAAATGCATGTACCGAAGTGTCGCCAAGTACGCCTGTGCGGGTAAGGAAGGTAGAATACCAAATGCCCGTATAGCTCAGTGCATAAAAGAAGAAAGTAATCATCAGGCTGCGGCCAGTAGCCCTAAAAATGAGCAAAGTATGCAGCGCGGCTACCATCAGCATCCAAGGTACCAAAGACGCATTTTCTACAGGGTCCCATGCCCAAAAGCCACCAAAATTTAATGATTCGTAAGCCCAAGCGCCACCCATCATTATACCCAAGCCTAGCACACCACCCGAGAACAATGACCAACCCAAAGTAGGTTTTATCCATTCTTTGTAATCGCCTTTCCACAAGGCGGCTACTGCCAGCGAAAATGGTATAAGCGTAGAAGCGAAGCCTAAAAATAATATCGGGGGATGTATCACCATCCAATAGTTTTGCAGCAATACATTTAGTCCGTTGCCGTCGTTAATCTGGCTCAGATAGTCTGCTTGCTGAAAAACAGGTGCTGTTTGGAAATAATCTCTAAGCAATAAGAATGGTGAGGTGCCTATTTGTATACCGCCGGGCAGGTAAATACCCAATATGGTAGTGGCTAGGCAAGCTTGTACTATAGAAACCACCGTCATAGCGCGGCTTTCTAGCGCCTTGGCTTTAAACATTAGCACCAAACCTAGGATGCCGTGCCAAAACGACCAAAGCAAGAAACTACCCTGCTGCCCTTCCCAAAAGCAAGACAGAAGATACTTCATATTCAAGCTCTTGTCTGAGTGGGCATAGGCGTAGTGGTACTCAAAAAGGTGGTTGGTAATAATATAATACAGCGTAAAAAATACGGCAATGATAGCAGCAGTGTGGATGATAAAACTGTTTCTTGCAATGGCCAGCCAGCGCAGGCTTTCTTGTTCGTTTTGTTTTTCTTTTCGTGACGCTTGGAAATATGCAAATGCACTGAGCAAAGAACCTATAAATGATAGAATAACAAAGAAATGACCTAAATGCCCTGGCAGCAATTGCTCGCCGATAAATACTGTTTGCAAGAAAATGAAAATTTAGTACTCAGTTATGAATAAGCCCGATAGCCTTGTGCCTTATCGAGCTGGTATTGTCCTTATTAGCTAGCGTTGCCCACTGCTATTTGGTCGTTTTTGTATTTGCTTGGGCACTTCATTTGTATTTGTGTACAGCGAAAAGTTTCACCTTCCATAGTGCCTTTCATCACTATCTGTTCCGACTTCTCAATATCTGTAGGCTTTGCCCCGTTGAAAATTACTTTTTTCACTTTGCCTGATTTGTCGGCCACCATAAAATCACAATGGTTGGGGTCTGTTACAGGGTCATAGTTTACCTTACGGTCGCCGTGCAATGTACCTATTACATGAAACTGTTTGCCAGGGCTTTGCGCAGCAGTACCAAAGGTTTCGTAAGTGCTAAAGTCGCCAAACATAGATACAATTACAGCCACTGCGGCTACTACTAGTACCAATAAAGCTATATGGGTCTTTTTCATAAAAAAATATTAAGCGTTGCTTCTCAATCAATGTAGGCACAAAGGTACCCTTTTGTTTGCTGCGCAAAGTTAATCCTTTCTATTGTCGGATTGATTTTAGTTTTACTTTTGGCAATATTTTACAAAAACAAAGTTTTCGCAAATGTCACAAGATGCTGCCCATTTCGACCCCAACTCTGTAGGGCTCAAGACCAATAATATTTTCGGCCTACCATTTTCTATCGACGAGTCGGCACTAGTGCTGCTACCCGTACCTTGGGAGGTCACCGTGTCTTACCGCAACGGCACCGCCCGTGGCCCCGAAAACATTTTTAAAGAATCTTTACAAATAGACCTCTACGACGCCGACCTACCCGATACTTGGAAAAACGGCTACTACATGCTTGCCGAGGACAAGAACATCCGCAAAAAAAGCAACTACCTGCGCCAATGCGCCGAGCTCATTATCACCTGCCTCTCAGACGGCGGCGATGTGACCTGCAACCAACAGCTAGCAGGCAAGCTGCAAGAGGTAAACGAGGGCACCACTATGATGCGCGACTGGGTACAAGAAATGACAGGCACCCTCTTGCGCCAAGGCAAGCTTGTGGGCCTAGTAGGTGGCGACCACAGCACACCCCTTGGCCTCATCCGCGCCATAGGCGAGCAATACCCTAGCTTTGGCATCTTGCAGATAGACGCCCACGCCGATCTACGCAACGCCTACGAAGGCTTCAAATACTCACACGCATCCATCATGTACAATGTGCTGCAAGAAGTACCCCAAATGTCCAAGCTAGTACAGGTGGGCATTCGCGACTATTGCGACGAGGAATTAGATGTTATCAAAAGCCAGCCAGACCGTATCCATACTTTTTTCGATAGCGCCATCAAAGAGCGCCAATACATGGGCGACACTTGGCACCACATTTGCCAAGACATTGTAGCTGCCTTGCCACAGCATATCTACATCAGTTTCGATATAGACGGGCTAGACCCCAAGCTATGCCCAGACACTGGTACGCCCGTACCCGGCGGTTTCGAGATGGAACAAGTCTTTTACCTTTTCAAAACCATACACAATAGCGGTAAAAAAATTATCGGATTCGACCTCAACGAAGTGTCTTGCGGCGAGCACACCACCGATGGTATAGATGCCATAGTAGGCGCCCGCGTGCTTTACAAAATGTGCAACTACCTTACGGCTAGCAAAGACCGCTAAGCCCAATATTACATTTGGCCGCTGCGGTTTAAGGTATATTTTTGCAGTATGAAAAAGGACACGCTTACCAAATGGTTTCTGATTATTGGCAAAATAGAAGGCTACAGCTACCTCGTTCTATTATTTATAGCTATGCCGCTAAAATATTTTCTGGACCGTCCTGAGTGGGTGCGCCCTGTAGGCTCGGCGCATGGTGTATTGTTTGTAAGCTTCGTTATTTTATTGGCCATGATGTTTTTCAAAAGCAAGCTCACGTTCCTCAATTCGGTATTCGCTTTCTTGCTATCGCTAGTACCATTTGGCACTTTTTTCTTAAAAAAACTGGTAGCAAGGCAACAAGCATAGTTTGCACGAAAAAATCAATTAACAATCATGACCTGCCCATGTTTTTATAATCTTTTTTATTGCACACTCCCCCCATCCAAAACCTATGAAAAGTGCTGTTTTACTGATACTCTTTACTACTGTGATTTTGATAAATGCCAAAGCACAAACAGTGTTTGCTCCGCCCAATTCGGTGTGGCATTATGGGTTCTCTAATTCTGATGGCGAGGTAGGTTTATTTTATCATAAATACCAAACCGAAAAAGACACGATTTTCGAAGGGCATTTATGTTCGAAAGTGACTGGAAACAGCCATACTGCCACAGGCTCTGTACCACTACAAACGCAATATTTATATACGGCAAACGATACCGTTTTTTACTTCAACTTCAACTTTAATAAATTTCTTGCCCTTTATGTGTTTGATGTAGCCAAAGGCGATACGCTAAAATTTCACGTACCCTTTATTTTTACCAGCTTGCCCGATACTTTTAGGGTAGTGGTAGATACTGTTTACAACATTGCCGTAGATGGTATATTACTGAGAACTGTCAAAACCCGCAGTCTCGACCATTTTGCACTTTATACCTATATCGAACGTATTGGTTGTTATACTTTTATTGGCCACCAATTTGCCTATTTTGTTGGCGGCTCCTACTATCTTAGTTGTTATCAAGATGGTGATATAGACACAATCTTTACTGACAAGGATTGTGATTACCTAAAGCCAACAAGCATTGCTGGCCAAGCGTTGAAGCCCAATCTAAAAATATCGCCCAATCCATTTGCCGACAAGTTGCAAATAGATATTGACCCAAATATCAAAAAATACAGCATAGCAATACACGACCTTACGGGCCGTACTGTGCTTGCCATCCAGCCTACCAATGGTGGCAAGCACCTACTCCAAACTAGCCATTTACCCAATGGTTTTTATTATCTACAAATTAGTAGCCCCAACCTTCAAGTGCCTTTTTATCAGAAAATACTGAAACAATAAATCTGCTGCAAATAGCATCCCTGCGCTACTTATTACCTTAATATAACTACACGCGGCTCTCCAAAGTTTGCAACTTTCACCCTTGTTGGTGCATGATTCACACAAAAACATGTGGTTATACTAGGGCGGGGCTGATGATAGGGTAAATAATGTTGAGATAAATTTATTACTTAGATACTAAAGCGATTAGTCACAAAAAAACTTCCAAAAATTGATTTGTGTCGGAAATGTGTCGGAATGATAAAAACAAAAAGGGTTTCAATTGCTTGAAACCCTTTACTGTTGTTGCTCTCCCTTCAGGACTTGAACCTGAGACCCTCTGATTAACAGTCAGATGCTCTAACCAACTGAGCTAAGGAAGAATCTTTTTCCCCGTTTTGGGATTGCAAAAATAGTAAAATTTCCATTCCTGCAAAATTTATTTCTAGTTTTTTCAAACAAACTTCAAATTTCTTAGCAGCAAGCTAAAATCTAAGCCCACCACATAGTGCCTAGCATATTCGCTTGCAGCTAAAAACCGCACTTTTTCTGTTGGCTCATAGCCTTTTTGTAAATTATAGGTTGGCAATATATTTTTTTTGATTTTTGGTAATGCATCAAAGCTACTATCATAGCCTACCCAGGTTTTGTTGCCTATTAGTACATTAAAGATATTGCCCCACAAACCAACAGGGCTATGTACCCAAAACATCAGAAAAGGAGACAACAATAACAATACCAAAGCTGCTACAAAATCAAAAACACGTTTGTTGCGCAACGAGATAAATGTAGCAATATTGTACCGTGTATCGGCAGTGTACAAGTCGCCAGACGATGCGCTAGAATTGCTACCTACAAAGCTTCTACTACCCGGAATGTGAATTTTATAATCATACTTATTGCCGCACTTTTGCATCTGTGCCAAAATAGTTTCGTAGCGCAGGCCATTCACACAAAACACCACTTCGTCAATATTTAGTGCACGGATCACTTGATGCATGTTGGCCACATCGGCAAGCGCATTGCTTTCGTTGGGCTGCACGCTTATCCTACCTATTATATCTGGTGCATAATGCACCTGTTCTAGCATATCCGACGTTTGTACATAATGTGCTTCTGTGGCTACTATCACTGCTCTTTTGGGCACTTGGTTGTAGCGCACCACTTTCGCTATTCCCATCCAATTGAGCAGCTCGCGCATACCCAAAATGCCAATAGCGCCAAGCGCCCCACTAAACAATATTACCGCACGAGAATACCGATACTCTGCCGATAGAATACCAAAATAAGCCAAAATAATAATAGTACCTATCACCATCCCACGCAACACCCGAAGGCCGCGATAGGGCTGGTCGTAGCCACCATTAAGGTATATGCTCAATGTCCAAAGTAAAATATAAACAGGAAAGGTGGCATACAGCGTAAGGCTTGCTACAGGCTTCAAATGCTTTACGCCTTCTACCCATAACTGGTTCATCATTACAAGCACACCCAGCAGCAAAATGGCATCAAAAATGGGGGTTTTCAGCAGCTTGAAAAACATTTTCACAAATGCCCATACCGCCCGCAGCGCAATACCAATATTTATGAGTAGGATAAACAAAGTAGCATTGGCCTTGGTATAATGCTTGCGCACAAAAGTAGAGAGCGCCTCGTTGAAAATTCTGATATATTTGAGGGAAGCCTTGCGCGTGCTTTCTCCCTTATAATGCACGATGGTAGCCTCTGGGAAATATATATTCTGATAGCCTGCCTGCTCTACCCGGTAAGACAGGTCTACATCTTCGCAATACATAAAATAATCCTCATCAAAAGCAGGTCCAATAGTAGGCAACAACGCACTGCGCAGCATCATACAGCAGCCCGACAGTACCTCTACAGGTGCCACTTGGTGCTCGCCAATATGCACCGCATAATACTTGTTGATATATGCCGAGCGGCTAAAAATTTTATTGAGCCCCGTAGTCTTAAACAGTGCCACAGATAGCGTTGGGAAAGACTTTTTGGCATCTGGTGCAAAACTCCCTTTGCCATCTATCAGCCTTGGGCCTAGCGCACCAACCTTGGGGTGGGCATCCATGTAAGCCAAGGTTTTATGAAAAAAATCTTCGGGCACCACCGTATCGGGGTTCAAAAACAGTAGAAACTCGCCTTGCGCCAGTGCCACCGCTTGGTTATTAGCCTTTGAAAAGCCCTTATTGTCCGTATTTTCTATTAGCCGCACTTGCGCAAAATGTGCACGAACAAAAGCACAGCTACCGTCTGCCGAGTTGTTGTCCACCACTATTACCTCTGCATCTATACCCTCTGAAGCGCGCAGCACCGAGTGTAGGCACAGCTCCAAAAAATATTGCACATTATAATTGACAATGATGACCGATAACTTCTTCACAAAAAGATTTTAAATATTACCCCCAACAGCACCCTACTTCTCCGAAAATTGCTGCGAATATAAAGCGCATAAATGAGCAAAACGATATTCTTAGACAAAACGCAAAAAGCAGTACTTTTATTTTGCTTCAAGGCACTATTATACCCACAATAAAAAGTCACTAAAAAGCTAATTTTCAGATTGCGAATGAAAAAATTTGAAGAATTTTTTACATTTTTTTGGAGAATTAAAATGCCTGCTTAACTTTGCAGCCCAATAGTTCGATAGTGTAACGGTAACACTACAGATTTTGATTCTGTCATTTCAGGTTCGAACCCTGGTCGAACTACTCTCAACAACGAGCAACACTTTCTTAGCGTTGCTCGTTTTTTTTGTGTCCAATCCCTATTTTACCTCATTGGGGCGGTTATGCTTTTACCTTGCTATTAGGCTTTGGGTCTCCTGCTATCGGCTTTAATACGTGCCGCTTCTATCTGGCGCAGGTTGGGCTTGGGAATATCTATTAGGCTTGGCCAAAAAGCGAAGAATACAGCGAGTGTCGACAAATTTAACAAAAAAAAGCAGCTCAAGAAAATTCTTGAACTGCTTCAAATAGATTAATGATAATTTAGTATGCCCTTACTTGCAACGTGCCTCCTACCATAGTGTATGAACCACAATCATTGTTTGGACAACCAGAAGGACTACACAAGCAACATTCAACTGCGGGACCATAGGGCGTACCCGTAATATAATGAGGACAAAGCCCATCACCAACAGATACACCACCACCACCACAGTCACAATCCACAGACTGAATCTCTGCACCATGCCAACTAAAAGTCATGCAAGGTATTGCCGTTGCAGGCGGTATGCCATTAGCTAATGCATCATTATAATCAGTAAAGCATTTAAAACTGTTAGCGGGTATTCGTACCAAAACACTTACAGCATCGCAGCCACCTCCATCACATTGCCCTACTAGGCGAACTTCGATATCGCAATCGCGATCATTGGTAATGCAAACTGCACCTAATTGTGCACTAGCTGAAAATTGTAACCCAATAGCGAGGGTGAGGAGCATAAGAATTTTTTTCATAATTTTAACTAGTTTAATTGTTAATAAATTTATTGAAAAACGAAAATAGTTAGTATTTTTGACATTAAAAAAAAATTAAACTTATTAACTAAATTTCAACCAAATAACCTATGAAAAACCTATTGCTATTTTTTGCATTACTGTGTTGTTTTTGTGCTACAAAAACCAATGTATTGGCACAGCCTTCTACTGCCTATTTTATCGAAAACAAAGGGCAAATAAAAGATACTAAAGGCAACATTCTGCAAAACATTGATTATATATTTCGTGGCAAAGACATTACAGTATTGGTAGGTGCTGGGCGATTGGAATATGTGATAACCAAAGGCAGAAATGCCGAGAAAATAATAATGCAACTAAGCCATACTCAAAAAGCAAAACTTATAGCCGAAAGCAAAACATCTTATCACGAAAATTACTACCTTGATGACAATGCAGTGATAACGGCAAACGCCGCCGAAAGAATATGCTACCAAAATATATACCCCAATATTGACTGGGTATTATATCTCCATGAGGGCAAATTGGAGCACGAATTTGTGTGCCACAAAGGTGCAAATTATGCAGCCATACAATGGACTTATGATCGAGCCAAACAGGAAAAACTGGATGCCGAAGGCAACTTGATAGTATATGGTTCATTTGGCGAATTAAAAGAAAACAAGCCGCAATGCTTTGATAAAAACGGAAAAGACATCACCACAACTTACCAAAATATAAATAATACTTGGGCATACCAAAGCACTAGCCAGCGACCAGTAATGACCATAGACCCATCTGTGGAGTGGAGTACATACCAAAACAGCAGCACATCTACACAAACATATATCAATGGTTCTTGCAATGATAAAGTACGTTCTATATATGTATGCGGCACTACAAATGCGCAAACAGGTTTTGCAAGCAGCAGCGGTGTTTACCAGAGCAGTAGCATTGGAGAAGCATCTGCTTTTATTAGTAAATTTGATACTTTGGGTAATCATATTTGGACTACTTTTTATGCGGGCGAAAAACGCTCATTTGCTTATGCTATCGATTATTATAAAGGACACTTATACATTGCAGGCATGGCAACTTCTGCAACAGGTATCGCCACTGCGGGTACTGCACAGAGTAGTTTGGCGGTAGGTACCGATGCCGATAATGATGCTTTTGTAGCCAAGCTGGACACCAATGGACTGCGCGTATGGGGTACCTATTGCGGTGGTAATAGATCTGAAGAATTTAGAGATATAAAAGTGAATAAATGGGGCGACATATATGCTACCGGACTTACACTGAGCAGGGTGGGCATAGCTACAGCAGGGGCTTTTAAGACTGTTTTTCCGAGCGGGTTAGACACCAATTTGGCAGATGTAATGCTGGTAAAATACGACCAAAATGGCCAAAAGATATGGGGTACATATGTAGGTGGCAACAAATACGAAAGTGGCGAAACCATCTATTTGCACGAGAACAAGGTATATATCAGCGGGCGAACTTATAGTAATAATGGGATAGCAACTTTAGGTAGCCACCAACCCAATTATTATTCTGTAGCAGACCCCAACAAAAACGACTTATATCTGATGCAATTTGATAGCTCGGGTAACAGAAATTGGGGTACTTACTATGGAGGTAACTCATATGAAAATATGCCAATTTTGGTTACGAATAAAAGAGGCGATATTTACTTATATGGTTTAACCTCAAGTACTGATAGTATAGCCACACCGGGAGCTTATCAAACTACTTTTGGTGGTGGTTTTGGCGATTGTTTTTTGGCCAAATTTGATAGTTTGGGCAAGCGCTATTGGGGTACCTATATTGGAGGCAATAATGAGGAACTTTCAAAAGCATTGTATGGAGGTAATATTGCAGTTGATGATGCATCTGGCGACGACAACAATGTGTATCTGTCGGGCATTACCAAAAGTATAGGCTTGGCCACGGCTGGAGCATTTAAAGATACCATCACCAACCCTGCCAAAAGAGAGATTTTTGTAGCTTCGTTTAGCGGCAAAGGCGTTCCTTTTTATTTTAGTTATTTTGGCGGCGAAGATGATGATGAAGTAAGCTCTACGGTTTACCTCAATAAAAGTATTTATATAGCTGGTCGCACAAAAAGCAGCACAGGTATAGCCACTACAGGGGCTTACAAAACCACACATGCTAGTTTTGATTTTTCAGGCTTCCTTACCAAAATTGGCTCGGCAAACCCAACAGCCATCAAACAAATTCCAGTAAAAGAGATTGCTGCCCTACGTATATTTCCAAACCCTGCTCAAATGCAGCTAAACATTAGTGCACAATTTGCATCAACAGAAAACGGCAACATAGAACTTTCCTTATATAATGTTGTAGGCAAAAAAGTACAAACAGAAAATGCATCAATCATTAATGGTAAATTAGAACATCAAATGCGGTTTTTCGAAACTTTGCAAGCAGGTATTTATTACCTCCAAGCCCAATATAAAGATTGGGAAACAACAGAAAAAATAGCTAAAGAATAGATTCGTAATTAATATGGCAGTGCGCCGCCCTTAGCTTATTGTCTCAAAACAGCACTCAAAGCATTGTTGCGCCAGATGGCCGCGAATACTCCGCTGATGCCTTTGAGCAGGGCCTTGTGGCGTAGTAGTAACGGACCTGCCTGCAGGCAGGCGGAGACCCAAAGCCCAACGAAGGAGAAGGAGACGAAAGCTACAGCGCCAAAAAAAAGAAAAAATGTTGCTAGACTGTAAAGCAAACTTTACATTTGTAAAAACTAATACTAAGAATTATGCGCTACCTATTGCCTCATTGCTTTAAAAAAACAGGACTATATATCACACCAATTGGGTTCATTATTTGGGTATTGATGCAATATGGGTATGTCACCAAATTATTGACCCATATTTTTGGGCAAGATAATCCTCCAACTAACTATGTCGAATATTATTGGCAGAATGTCTTCATCGCTGTTATTTCATTCCTATCCTTTTTGTTTGGGCTATATTTCATTGCTTTTTCAAAAGAAAAAATAGAGGATGAAATGGTGCAAAAAACAAGAATGGAAAGTTTTCAGTTTGCAGCGGTATTGCAATTATTGCTTTTTATTGTGGGTTTTGTAGCCATGTTGATACTTGGCGAGCCAGAGGGTGATGGCATTTTGGGTTTTATGGTACTTTCGGTATTGGTATTTTGGCTAGCATTCGTAACTCGTTTTCATTACAAAATAAGCAGACCATAGCTATGACCAATAGCTTGAAAGAGGCGCGCAACCAAGTATCTTGGACGCAAGCCCAGCTTGCCGAAAAAGTGCAAGTATCTAGGCAAACTATTATTTCTATCGAGAACAACCGCTATACGCCTTCTGTACTTTTGGCACTAAAACTATCTTGGGCGCTGGGGAAGCCTGTTGAGGCGCTATTTGCGATTGGTGAAGATGATTTTTGCTAGTCGAGTAAGAAACGATTGTCCACAAGGTTAAAAAAATCCATTGGCTGAAATGTCCGCCAATTGGGCACTTCTAGCAATGTAATGTATTGTTGCAGGGCCATTTGCCGAAAGTCATATTGGGTGGCACTGGGCATGTTGATGGCGGTTACCCAGCCGCCATGGTCAGCTATGTCGTCTTGCCATTCTTCGTAATAATCGGTGTCCGAGCTGTGGAAATTGAGGACGTTTTCGGCAATGAGTATAAACTTGTATAAGCCGCGCTGTATCAACGGATCTATGAGCTCGCGCTTGAGCTGCATGATGTCGTTTTCAATGGCATCGTTCCACTCGCCTATTAGCTCTATGATGGCAAAGTTGAAGTCGTAATCGGCAAAGAGTATTTTGAGGTATAGGGTACGCGAACCAAACTCGTCCCACTGTGGGTGAATGTAGTAGTTGTAAACGGTTTGAGAGTACTCAAACTCACTGTAAGTGCGGCCAAAGAAAGGCGAGCGTTCGTCTTCCTCGGCAGTGTAGAGGTGGCGCCAGTTGTAGTATGGTTCTATCTCTTGCATAGGCACTTATTAGCCGGGCATGCGGGCTATGTATTTTTGCATTTCTTTTATTTGGTCGGCTACTTGCACATTGGTGGGCTTGCAGGCTTTGGCTTTAGCAAAGTATTGTTTGGATGCACGAAAGTCTCTGCGTTGCATACAAATAGAGCATAGCTGCAAGTATGCACTGGCTTCGTTGTCTTTGTCGGGCAGGCCCAATGCTAATGCTTTGCGGATGTGCTCGTAGGCTTCTTTTGTTTTTCCTTTTTTCTGGGCTATGGCACCTAGCTGTAGGTAGGCTGTACCTTCAAATCCTTTTTCGGTAATACCGGCGTCAAGGCTTTTGCGCAGGCTAGCTTCGGCTTTGTCAAGGTCGTCGGTCATGGAGTGCATGTTGGCTTGCAACATGTGATAAGACGAGCGTACGGGTTTGTAAAGTAGATTGGGAAACTTAACCTTGGCCAATAGTTTTTCTGCACCTTCTAGGTCACCACTTTCTACATAGCCTTGTATCAGCGACATTGGGCCTATCATAAAATGGGCTACTACCATAAGAATAGCTACTAGAAAGGGAATCCAGGCTATCCACCAAGAGGCTTTGAATCCTAGCAAAAAGCCTAAACCTATAAGTGCTACCGCCAAAATTAGCCGGTTGAATACTAGAAAATGTCTTAATTTGATATTCATTCTTGATTTTGTAAAAATTGTTGGCAAATGTAGTTGCTAATTTTGAGGCAACCAAAGCAAGTTCTATTTCGTTTCTTTGCGCAGCGATGATGAGCTTGTTTTATATTTTCTCAGTGTGTATTCTTATTCAAACCTCGTTTGCAATATGGATGCTGTGGCTGAGTGGCAGCAGCAAATCCAGTACCCCTGCTGCTGCACCCCAAAACGAAGCAATGAGCATAGTGATATGCGCCCGCAATGAAGCTAGCAACCTTGCCCAAAACCTACCGCTGATACTTGCACAGCAGCACACACACTATGAGGAAATAGTAGTAAACGATGCGTCGGACGATGACAGTGATACTATTTTGCAAGCCTTGGCCACTCAGCACTCTAACCTACGAATAGTAACAATAGCCCCAAGTGATGAACGCAACTTGCCTGGCAAAAAACATGCACTGAGCAAGGGTATAGCTGCTGCGCAATACGACAACTTATTACTATGCGATGCCGACTGTAGCCCTGCAAGTGAGCAATGGGCAAGCATTATGAGTAATGCATTGCACCATAAAAAACAAATAGTAGCGGGCTACGGGGCCTACTTGCCTGCACCGGGCTGGCTCAATAAATTTATAAGATGGGAGACATTGCACAGCTACCTTCAGTACAGCACCTATGCCCAAAGCGGCATACCGTATATGGCTGTGGGCAGAAACCTTGCAGTAAAAAAAGAATTACTGGTAGAAGCCCAAGCGCAGCCACTATGGGCTAGCATGCCATCTGGCGACGACGACTTGCTGATAAGACTAATGGGCAACAAACACAATGTGGCTATAATAGCCGATACCGAGGCAGCAACAAACAGTGTAGCCAAAAACAATCTAAATGAATGGCTGGCGCAAAAGCAAAGACATTTATCTACGGGTAAGCTATACCGCAAGCACATACAAATATTGTTGGGTGTGTATGCATTGTCACACGGGCTCACATGGCTGCTGTGGCTAGTACTGTGGCTAGCGGGCTATGGCTACTTGGTATCTTCGTTGATGATACTGCGCTGTATGCTCACCTGGAGCCTGTGGGGTATTACCGCCCATAATTTGAAAGAAAGTTCATTAATTATTTGGCTGCCACTTTGCGACATTGGATGGGCCATTTATAACCTAATTTTGTCGCCCTACATATTCTTTAAAACAAAAACAACATGGAAGTAATACTCAACTACTTTGACGATTTTTCGGATACGCAGCTGAAGCAATTTGCTGCGCTCAAAGACTTATATACCGAGTGGAACGAAAAGATAAACGTAGTGTCTCGTAAAGATATTGACAGCCTGTATGAGCGCCACGTGCTGCACTCCTTGGCTATTGCTGCTGCTGCCAACTTTAACGATGGTGCCGAGATAGTGGATATAGGTACTGGCGGTGGTTTTCCCGGAATTCCGCTAGCTATTTTCTTTCCTAATGTACAATTTTTATTAGCCGACAGCATCAATAAAAAACTAAAAGTGGTGCAAGCTGTTGCAGATGAGATAGGTCTTAAAAACATAGCAGTGCAACATACTAGAATCGAAGATATCAAGAATCGAAAATTTGACTTTGCTGTATCGCGGGCCGTAGCGCCTCTTGGCGATTTGTGGCGTTGGGCAAGGCCACTTATCCGCACTGGGCACA